>CAZQYL010000075.1:0-10130 GCA_964597425.1 uncultured Ignavibacteriales bacterium
AATGAAATGGGAGAAGTGCTCTCACGGGAGTTTCCCACAAGAGCCGGGGCGGATAATGATGATGAGTTACAGAATGAAATTGTTGTGAATTGAATTATATATTTAATCAGTAGCACAGACATTCCTGTGACCTTTGACCTGTCTTTGTTGTTAATTATTTTTCAAAAAATATGCTGTGAGAGTTAAAATGGGGACTAAAGTCCCTTTTTTTTGGGGTATCAATTCCCCGCTCTAAAGAGCGGGGCAAATCAAATACAATAAATTTTACAATGCAAAGACTTTGTAAATGGAGTGAAATTACTCAGTGCGCTCTTTGTTTTTGGCTTTAAACACCAGTGTTAACGGTACACCTGTAAATCCGAATTCATCCCTTATCTTGTGTTCTAAAAATCTTTTGTAATTTACTTCAATTTCACTTGGCAGGTTGCAGAAAAATCCTATAACCGGGGGTGAATGTTTAAGCTGCGTGATGTAATTTATCTTAAGCTCTTTATGTGTTTTTGAGCGGGGCGGTGTTTGTTTTATGTATGGCAGCAGTTTATCGTTAAGTACGCTTGTTTTTATCTCACGCGCCCTTTCATTGTAAACAACAAGTGCAGATTCAATTATCTTTGATACTCTTTGTTTGGTAATTGCTGATGTGAAAATGAACGGCAGGTAATCATACGTAGTTAAATGCTCCTTAACCTTCTCTTCAAATATCTTGGCGGTTTGAGTATCTTTTTCTATAAGATCCCACTTATTGATAACAATCAGTATTCCTTTTTTAAGCTCGCCTGCTTTAATGATAATTTCAACATCTTCTTTACTCAGCTTAAAGATCGCCATTGAAGGATCGGCGTACTTTGATAGCTTGCTGATAATTGTTGTCGCGTCAATTACAATTATCGCAACATCACAACGCTCAATGCTTCTGTGGGTCCGGAGTGCGGAAAAATATTCAAGGCTCTCTGCGCGCTTTATTCTGGATTTTTTCCTTAAGCCGGCGGTATCAATTAATGTAATATCCTGTCCGTGGTACTTTATAATGGTATCAATGGAATCCCTGGTAGTGCCGGGAATATCTGTAACTATATTGCGGTTTGACTGCGTAAGCGCATTTGATAACGATGATTTACCAACATTGGGTCTGCCGATAATTGAAAATTTAATAGTATCATTTTCATCTTCATTGCTCTCAATTGAAATATCCTCTGTGATAATATCCAGCAGGTCACCGGTTCTTCTGCCTACTATAGCTGATACTTCAACGGGTTCACCGAGTCCAAGCCTGTAGAAATCAGTTTTGCTTATCTCATCCTTAGCGCTATCTACCTTATTAATGGCAAGTATTACTTTCTTATGCAGATTTTCTTCCTTGTTCACTTCACGCCTTAAGAGCTTCGCTATTTCAAGGTCAAGCGGCGAAATACCTGATTTCGCGTCGACTATAAACAGAATAATATCAGCTTCATCAATTGAAATTTTAACCTGTTCACGTATTGCGGCTTCAAACTTATCTTTGCTGTTGGGCACATATCCGCCTGTATCAATAAGGAAGAACTTCTTGCCGTTCCATTCAACTTCGCCGTAATTCCTGTCACGGGTAACCCCTGGCAGGTCATGCACGATGGCGTTCTTTTTACCGGTAAGGCGGTTAAAAAGGGATGATTTCCCTACATTGGGTCTGCCTACAATTGCTGTTATTTTTTGGGACATTTTTTATTTCTATTAAACGGCTAGTTAACTCTTTCACTGATAAAATCAACGAATTTTATCATAGTGTCTTTCGTTTCAGAGGGTTTAAATGACTGCAGATTATTCTTAGCGGTTGCGCAGTATTCGCTGGTTTTGTTTATGGTGTATTCTATACCGTTATGTTCTTTGATAAAATCCATAACTATACTTTTGCTTTTGCTGTATGAACCGTTTTTAACCAGGCTTACGATCTCTTTGGCCTCTTTTTTTGTTGAGTTATTGAGCGAGTGAATAAGCGGCAGCGTGAATTTCTTTTCTTTAAGATCACTGCCCGAGGATTTACCCATTATTTTCTTTTTGCCAATGTAGTCAAGCAGGTCATCGCGGAGCTGGAATGCTACTCCAATGTTCTCACCGAATTCACCCATCAGCCTGATCTCATTCTTATCTTTCGATGTACTTGCAGCACCAAGCTCGCAGCATGCATTTATGAGTGATGCGGTCTTATCGGAAATTATCCTGAAGTATGTTTCTTCGTTTACATCAAACTTTCTGTTCTTCTGTATCTGCAGCAGCTCGCCTTCGCTCATGCGCTTAACAGCGCGTGAGGTGATCTTGAGGAAACCGCATTCATCGTTTTCAAGCGCCAGCAGCAAACCACGCGAAAGCATAAAATCACCCATTAACACCGCAATTTTGTTCTTCCACACTGCATTTATTGATGCCAGCCCGCGCCTTGTCTGGGCGTCATCAACTACATCATCGTGAATAAGTGTCGCAGTGTGCAGCATTTCAACCAGTGTGGCGGCTGTATAGCTCCGCGGGGTTATATCACCGCAGAGTTTTGCTGAAAGCAGAACAAGTATTGGGCGAATCTTCTTACCCTTTTGCCTTAATATGTACTTGCTGATAAGATCAACAAGAGCTACTTTAGAGCGTATTGCTTCCCGAAAGTGGACCCTGAATTCATCAAGTTCATTTTCAATTGGCTGAGATATTTTTTTAAGATCAAGATCCATTCTTTGGTTATAACGTTATTCAGATTTTTTTGGCTGTGAAAGCTTTGATATTATTATGCTGATCTCGTATAAAATTACAAGCGGTATTCCAAGCAGCAGCTGGCTGGTTATATCCGGGCTGGGTGTTAATATACCCGCAAGTATAAGTATGATAATTATTGCATGTTTGCGGTACCTGCGCATGAACTTCGGTGTCAATATTCCTATCTTTGAAAGAAAGAACGATATCATGGGAAGCTCAAAAACTATTCCCGCCGCAAGCATAACAGATATAACGAAACTGAAATATTCATCAACAGCTATGTTGTTTGTAATAGCCTGTGTGCCGAACTCCGCAAAGAACTTTAGCGCCGTAGGCAGCATAACAAAATATGCGAATGAAATACCACCCAGGAAACATATGGATGAAAATATAACAATTGAAGAAATATATCTTCTCTCACCCGGAAGTAATCCCGGCTCAATGAACTTCCATAACTGGTAAAACAAATTAGGTATGCTTAATATCACACCGCATACCAAAATAACTTCAAAATAAAGAACAAGCTGGCCGTATGGCTTCAAATTTATAAGTTCAAGCGGGGGAGTTGTTTTAGTGGCAGGGGCTAAAAGGAAATCGTTCATTATATAATCTATAAAAACCGCGGCAATTATACCGCCTAAAACAACACCTATCACTGATTTTATCAGTCTCCATCTCAGCTCTTCGAGATGTTCCCAGAATCCCATTTCTCCCGGCTGGTCGCCATGTTGGCTCTCTTCCGGCAATACATCATTTTCTGCCATATAACTACCTGCTGCGCGCTATTAATTCCCTTTCGAATCGTTCTTTTTCAAGCTGTTTCATCAACTCATCATATTTCCTGCGGAAAGCATCCATTTCAGCTGAGTTCACAGTCATGGCCTCCTCAACAGCCGTATTACGGCTGTTGAGATCCACTGAGATCTTCTCTGTTACTTCGCTATCCATGCCGCTGAACTCAAATATCTTTGTTTCATTGCCTGTACTCTCATCATTTCGGGTTTCATCTATATTGTTACTTAACGGTTCAGCATTAATATCAGTGAAATTTACACCAATTTCTCCTGCCGGCATCTGTGTTTCAATATTATCAGGCTTTTCAGTAAAATTAACCTGCCTGAACGGATTATTACCCGTCTGGATGACAGCGGGTTTTTTAATGGTGATTGTACCTTCAATGAAAGATAGTATCATTTTTTATTTTATTATAAAAAAGATTACCAGGTAAATAACTCGGGATAAAGCGGATATTCACCGGTTAAGTCGCCAATTTTTTTATGAACGCTTTTCTTTACATCTTCACTGCCCGGGTTTGTGATAATATCGTTTATCATCTCAGCCACTTTTTCCATATCTTTTTCATTCATGCCGCGTGTGGTTAAAGCGGGTGTTCCAAGTCTTATTCCGCTTGTTATCAACGGACTCTTATCATCAAACGGAACCGCATTCTTATTACATGTAATACCAACCTCATCCAAAAGCTCCTGTGCCTGTTTGCCTGTGATATTCTTGTTGCGAAGATCAATAAGCATTAAATGATTATCTGTGCCTCCTGAAATTATCTTGAAGCCGTATGATGTAAGCTTATCTGAAAGCGCTTTTGCGTTCTTTATTACCTGCTCTGCGTATTTTTTGAAATCACCCTGCAGCGCTTCTTTGAATGCAACGGCTTTTGCAGCAATTACGTGCATAAGCGGTCCGCCCTGAATGCCGGGTATAACCATTGAATCAAGAAGCTCGCTCATCATTTTGGTTCTGCCTGATTTAGGGGCAGTTATTCCGAACGGATTTTCAAAATCCGCGCCCATAAGTATCATACCGCCGCGGGGTCCGCGGAGAGTTTTATGCGTAGTTGTTGTAACAACGTGGCAATGCGGAACCGGGTCATTTAGAAGACCCTTTGCGATCAATCCTGCCGGGTGAGCAATATCTGCAAGCAGAAATGCGTTAACCTTGTCTGCTATTTCGCGGAATTTCTTGTAATCTATATTTCTTGAATATGCGCTTGCGCCAACAGTTATCATTTTGGGTTTCTGCTCAAGCACGACTTTTTCTATCATGTCGTAATCAAGCATTTCTGTATCCGGATTTATGCCATACTGGGTGAAGTTGTAAAGCTTCCCTGAAAAATTAACAGGCGAACCGTGGGTTAAATGCCCGCCGTGAGAAAGATCCATACCCATAACTTTATCGCCGGGTTTTACCAGTACAAAGTAAACGGCCATATTTGCCTGTGAGCCTGAATGCGGCTGAACATTCGCGTATTCAGCGCCAAAGAGCTCCTTAGCCCTGTCACGGGCAACATTTTCAGCTATATCAACATATTCGCAGCCGCCGTAATATCTTTTGCCGGGATATCCTTCAGCGTATTTATTTGTCATTACCGAGCCCATTGCCTGCATAACCGCAATGCTGGTAAAATTTTCTGATGCAATAAGTTCTAATTTATCATTTTGCCTTTCAAGCTCATGCCTGATTGCGCTATAGATCTGCGGATCGAAATCCTGTAAGTGAGTCATAATAATATAATGTTATTAAGTGGTGTAGAAATTTTTAAATAATGTTAGTTAAATTAATTCTTAAAATAAAAAAAACTTATGAACCGTATTCAAATTTTAAAACTCGTCCGAAGGTCTCAGGAACCAGAACTCGCCGATCCTTACTGAAGCGCCGAAACGGAATACCTCATCCTTTATCAGCCCGTTGGTCTCTTTGCCGCGGATGTTATACTTTGCATACAGGTCAAGCGAGTTGTAATTACCAATAGGAAGTGAAAGTCCCGCGCTTACGCTAAGTATATTTATGTCTTCACCGTTAAGTTTCAGGTAATCCTGTGTATAGCTGCCGCCCAGACGGTATGATACGCGGCTTAAGTATGGATCTTCAAGCTTTCTTGAAGCAGTGTATTCAAGGCCTGCGCCTATTTTCATGCTGTTCTTTATTTCACTTGGGTGCGTGCCGTAGTATGTATAATCATCCCATTTCTGGTAATACATATCGGCTGAAACTGTTAACTTGTTATTGAAAGTATTCGCAATTCCAACGCCAAAGGCAAGCGGTATCTTAAGTTTGCCTTCGCTCAGCGATACAGAATCTGTGGAAGTGGTTGAGCGTCCAAATTTGCCAATGATACTGGAGTTGAACTCTGTAGGCGTTGATACATAAACACCAAGTGTCATGTTATCAAGCTTCTTGTTGTTGAAAAGCTTTCCGAATCCGTGGAATATCAATCCTGAATTAAAAAAGAACCCTGAAATTGTATTGGCTGAATTGTTCTTTGTATCAAACAGATTAACATTCGAAAAATCTATATTAGTCGATTTGTTGATATTCCCGAAAGCGTAATTGAACTGCGCGCCAAAGCTGAGATACCTGAAGAGTATATATGAAAACCCGATATTGAACTTGTTCAGTCCGCCATTGCCGCTGTAGGTCTGCGTATAGTTCTCGCCGTCAACAGTACCGGTAAAATATGTATCGTAATTTACATTGCTGTAGTTGTTAATGCCAAAGTTCAGTATCCACCCGTTACCCTTATTAAAAGGTATGGAAAGATCAAATCCCTCAAAGTTACCGTAAGTCCTTGTTGATTTGCTGCTGCCATCGGTTGACCTGATATTTTCAAGATTGAACTTTGAAGTGAACAGTGTATTCTGTATCCTTGTCCATGCGGCCGGGTTATTGGAGTTGGTATAGTCGCCATAGAGCGCAAAACCCATTATACCCATTGCGTCGGTACGGTTACTTGATGAGTAGCTTAAGTCACCCAGCCCGAAAAGCGAGTAAATTGAGCCGCCATTTTTATCTACCTGCGATAGAACACTGCCGGAAGATAGAACTAAAAATGCTATTAAAAATCCTGTGAATATTCTTGGGGTTGAAATATTTATCATCTTAAAATTTTTCTTTATCATGGTGTGACCCTCGGTGTATATTTGATCACAACCCTGGGTCTTGTCTGCGGGTCGCTTGCTGATTCCTTGTAGAATACATATTTATCAAGGTTAATTGTCTGGTTGCCTGCAAACAAAAGCAGCCCGTAATTTGCTGTTCCTGTAAGCCACCTTGCAAACGGTGAAGGCGAGCCTGCCGCTACCAGCCTCATCATGTATTTGCCGTTACCTGCGGGTTCACCGGTGAAGGCGAAGAGGTCGGTTTTTAATCCTGAGGAATCATTGATGAACTGCCCCAGTACTTTGTAATTCGACTGGTTTGAAAATATCGAATTTGCCGAATCAAGTGTTAAATAAATCTGTACGTCATTTATTGTTGCGGTAGATGGAATATGGCTTAAATTGAAAATCATCTGCTGTACATAACTTACACCTGCCTGAAGAGTGAATGTTTCGGAGGATGAATTTATGCTTGTAGTTGAAAGCGAAATGTTATCGGATGTCGAAGTGCTGAATGTATCAGTCTCATTATTCTTTGTATAAATGATAGTCAGCTTAGGCTCAACTGAAACATCTTCGTTGGTTGAGAAAAATCCTTTTATGCAGACCGATGAACCGTTGGGTGAGAGTACCATCCCGTTATTTTCATAACCGGCGCCGGGGTTGCCTGCATGATCAAGCCATTGTTTAACCATTGCCGGATTCAGAGTGATCTCCACTTCCTGCGAATCAGCGGTTGGTGTACCGGTGTAGCTTCCCTGTGATACGGTTCCGAATGTGTTTGCATCTACGGAATCATAAGTAATGGTTGAAAAATTAAGTGAATCATTTATTTCATATACATCAAAGCCGATCTGCCCGAGTGAATCGGAAGAGGTAGAGGGGAAATAATAGTTTTTATATTTCAGGACCATTTTTGCTGAAACGACAGTTGCGCTGTCACGCTCGCTGCCAAAGTCACTGAATTTCAGCAGTCCCTTTGTTTCATAACTGCCGCTTTTGCCTACCATCAGGTTTTTAGAGCCTGATGTGTTTACATAGAATCTTGAGTTATTAGAAACTATAGGCATAGTATCAATATATGAATCAAATATCCTTACGCCGGTAGTTTCGCCGGGCGGAATAAAATTGAGCCCAAGTGAAGAAGGGTCATCTGCGCATCCAATAGTATATATTGAAAGGGATACTATGGTTAAAAGGCTGTAGAGAGCTGCTGTTAGTTTTTTGCTTGTCATCTAAATTCTGAATTTACGGATAATTTTAGACTAAGATATGTTCATCAACAATCTTATTATTGCCTGTTTTAGCCTGTTTTGGCTATATATTTAACGGCATCAAATAAATTTGATGCAATAAAGTCAATTTTTACTTTTTCATCAAGACATTTCCTGTGTGCTGTTTTTCCGTAGCCGGTTTCAACTAAAATATTGTGTAATCCTGCATTTACGCCGGTCTGCATATCGGATAGCGAGTCACCGATCATATAAGAGCCTGTTAGCTCTATATTATGTTCTTTTACAGCTTCCCTGATCATTCCCGTGTTGGGTTTGCGTGATTCATGCTCAATTGAATACTTATCAATAACACCATCTGTGTGATACGGAGAGTAATATAGGGCATCAATTACAGCTTCGGGGTTTGCTTCCAGAAGCAGTGCGTACATTTTTTTGTTGATGCGGTCCAGCTCCTCTATGGTAAGCCAGCCGCGTGCTACCGCTGATTGGTTGGTTATGACGATGATCTTATATCCTGATTTTCTTGCCAGAGCTATTGCCCCGGCTGAACCTTCTATGAGCTCTACATCTTGAACAGTAAGCAGGTATCCTAAAGTTTCCGGGGTTTTTCCCGGAACTTCCTTCACAATTGTGCCGTCACGATCTAAAAATAGAGCTTTGTTCAAATTTGTTTGCGGTTTAAAATTTTCTGTGTTAAATAAAACAGGACAGGCATTACTGTCTGTCCCGTAAAAAAATTAAATTTATTTACCTAATCCTGCTTATCAACCTTTTTTCATTATTGAGCGGTACAGGTCAACATACTTCTTCGCTGATATTTCCCATGAGTAATCGCAAGCCATGGCTATTCTTATAAGCTTTATCCATTCTTCGCGGTTGGTAAAGAGCTTTAATGCGCGTTTAATGGTTTTCATCAGCTCGGCTGCATCGTACTTTTCAAATACAAAGCCGTTGCCTTTGCCGTTCTTAAATTCAGTGATAGTATCAGCCAAACCGCCTGTTGCTCTTACAATAGGGATAGTTCCATATTTTAAGCTGTACATCTGGTTTAAGCCGCAGGGTTCATATTTCGAGGGCATCAGGAACATATCGCTGCCGGCTTCTATCAAATGAGCAAGCTCTTCTGAAAAGCCGAAGTGAACGCCGACCTTTTTGGGGTATTTTTTCTTTACGCCTTCAAAGAATTTCTGGAATGCCTTATCACCGGAACCTAGAAGCACAAACTGCACTTCTTCCTTCATCAGCTCAGGCATTGCCTTTTGAATTATATCAAAACCCTTCTGCTCCGATAGGCGTGAAATGATACCTATTATCGGGGTTTCAGCGTTGTATTCCAGGTCAAAGTGTTTGCAGAGCGCTTTTTTATCTTCGCGTTTTAAAGGAAGCTCTTTTGAAGTGTAACGGAAAGGGATAATGCTGTCGCGCTCGGGATTCCAAACAGTGTAATCAACACCGTTTAATATTCCGTAAAGATCTTTTTTTCTTTTCTTTAGTAATCCTTCAAAACCCATACCATACTCGTGAGTAGTGGCAATTTCTTTAGCGTAATTTTCGCTTACCGTTGTGATAGCATCACTGTAAACCAATCCGGTTTTCAGCATGCTGAATTTATCGTAATACTCTACACCTTCTTCATTATAAATATTCTCAGGTAATCCGCTTTTTAAGAAAGATGAATGCGGGAAAAGACCCTGGAAGGCTATATTATGTATGGTGAATATGCTTTTTACATTCTGCAGCAGGGGATCCTTGGCATATATTGTTTTGATGTAAGCGGGTATTAAACCTGTCTGCCAGTCATTACAATGAATTACATCAGGCTGCCAGCCAAGCAGACCCAGAACCTGTACAACTGCGCGGTTGAAAAATATAAAGCGCTCGTCGTTATCGGGGTAATCTTTGCCGGTCTTTTCATCCACATAAGGACTGGATTTGCCGAAATACTCTTCATTTTCAATTAAAAAAACCTGAACTTTACCCTTAGGCGATACTATGAATGAAGATTTGATATTGCAAATGGCGATCTTATCGCCAATAGGCACTTCTATGTTGGTAAGGCGCTTAATTTCATAGATCCTTAGCCTTCTTTCATCCAGTGAGCCATATTTAGGGGTAATTATCCTAACGGCATGACCTGCCGCGTTGAGTTCCTGTGGCAGCGAGTTCGATACATCTGCTAAGCCGCCAGTTTTGCTGTAGGGCATAACTTCGCTGGTGCAATATAGAATGTTTAAGCCTTTAGCCATTCGGTTGGTTTTAATTTGTTGTAATTTACAAAATTACT
>CAZQYL010000076.1:0-10015 GCA_964597425.1 uncultured Ignavibacteriales bacterium
CAAATATCCGCGCCGATCAAACATGAATCAACAAAATGCATCGGGTGGCGAACGCTTGCAACAAGTATTTCGGTTTCATAACCATAGTTGCCGTAGATCTGTACTATCTGCTCAATCAGCTGCATGCCATCCTGTGAGATGTCATCGAGTCTGCCGATAAACGGACTTATTATTGTAGCGCCCGCTTTTGCAGCTAAGACTGCCTGCGATGGCGAGAAGCATAATGTTACATTTGTGCGAATGCCTTCATCTGCGAATGTTTTTACGGCTTTGAGGCCTTCCATTATCAATGGAACCTTAACATAAATGTTCGGTGCAATTTTTGAAAGCTCTCTGCCTTCTTTTACAATTCCTTCATAATCTGTTGAAACAACTTCCGCGCTCACGGGACCGCTTACCATTTTGCATATTTCTTCATAGGTCTTGCGGACATCTTTGTGTCCTTCTTTGGCCATCAATGAGGGGTTGGTTGTAACTCCATCCAGAATACCAAAACTTGCAGCTTCTTTTATCTCGTTTAAATTAGCGGTATCAATGAATATTTTCATAAGAAATTCCTTTAAATTATTTGATTATCTACAAATATAGCTAAAATTTAGGGTCTTTTCAATTTAATGAGTGGTGACAAAATCAGTGGTGATGCCCGTATAATATGTTCAAAATCCACATTAATACGAGAAATAACACGGGAATATACCATAATTTAAGTGCGGGTTTTTTGAGGACTATTTTCTTCTTCAGAATGGCAAGAAATAAGACTGTAAAGAAAAAGAAACCAAAGATGATATAGAATATTAATCCAAGCGGATTGTAATAGAAGCTTTCGGTAAAATGAAGATCAGTTATGCATGAAAAAACCCTGCCTGTTCCGCAAAATGGACACGGCACTCCCGTAAAAGTGTATAACGGACACCCATTAACGCTTTCAACACCGGCAACATCATTTAAAAATGATTTTAAAGGTGCGAAGTAAACGTTAATCAATCCCAGTACCATGATCAGCAGAAGTATGTAGATCGTTTTCCTGCTTTGCCGGGGGGTGGTTTGGGATATGGAGAAATATTTGTTATTGGACAAAATAGATTATTTCAAAAAGAAATTAATATTATAAAACACACCCCGGCGCTTAAGCGCCACCTTCCTTCACTTCGTTCAGTAAGGCAAGAATCCGCCCCTCTCAAGAGGGGAATTAACAATGACAATCAAATATGTGTAAAGTAGTTATACTTTGTTTCTGCGTTTGTTTAATATTGATGCGACAAGAAGTCCCCCGATTGGACCGAAGATACAATGTGAAACTATGCGAGAGAATAATTCAACCCCTATCATAATTGTGCTGAAGCCGTTTTTGTTGTATTCCTCATAAACCGTGCGGAGCATTTTTTCTGATTCAGGCGGAATAGTGAAGCCCCATTGTTCTGTCATTTTGTAAACCAGCTCAACGGGATTCTGTTTGGCGATCATCATAATTGTGGTGGAAAAAATTACGTACACTATGGCAGAAATTATTCCCGCAAGCAGACCTATCATGATGCCATCCTTATTCTGTATGAACTGCCCCGCTTTTTCCAGCTGGCGCGCGTAATACCACGTGCCTGCGGCACCGCCCAGGATTATTCCCGCGCAGCATAACAGGTTCAGCATGTTAAGCACAGGAAAAATGGAAATGAATACCATTAAGAAGGAACTGATCAATACAGGTGTAAATTTACTTGGATGCTGCATATTTATTTGACCCCACCCTTCCCTCCCCGAAAGGGAGGGTAAAAGATTAATTTACAATTTATTTTTTAACATCTAAACCTTCCAGGTCTTAAAGACCTGAAAGGTTTTTAATTTCACAAATTTATTTCTTCGGAATCACATCAGGGGGAGTGAAATACTCATAAAATACCCTGATGGTACCCGGAATAATGAAAAACGGCAGCACTACACCAATAACTGCACCCGTAATTTCACGGGTAATGAATGAATTTTTCTGCACATCGGCAAGATCAAGTCCAACATCAAGCAGCATTAATCCGACGGGTATAAACAACCATAACAAAGACGGCAGATCGATATTACTCAGCTTGCGTATGAAGGGATATAAAATCACTCCCAGCAGAAACGCAAAGTATATTGCTGTGCAGCGCGAGCATACGCCAAGCTTTTCACCGAACAGATGATGAGAGCGCTCGCTTACCTGGTGGCATGACTTAGCATAGAATCCATAAATACCTTCGGAAATATCACCTGTAATTCCCTCATTGCCCGCCCAGTACGGAGCAATTATAATTCCGCCGCACCATAAAATTGATATGGCTAGTATGACAGAGTATATTACTTTTTGGTATCTTTTGGTTTGCATTGCATTTTCAGTATCCCAAACCGGAGTTTGGGATACAGGAGTTAAATATTTTACAAAACGAGTTCCTTCCTGCCTGAACTGCCGTTACGGCAGGCAGGCGCTTCGCTCAGGATTAAAAAAAATGTCCCGCAAAATTACGGGACATTTATTCAAAATTCTATGATATAAATTTTATTTCTCACCTTTGCGTTTGAACTTCTCATCATCAAGCGTGAAAGTAACTGAAATTCTGTGTGTATTGCCAAGCTGATCCGAGCCATCAAATTTGGCGAATGAGTAATCTAAATTAAGCTTGGGTAATTTTACACCTGCGCCGAATGTTAATTGTTTAACATCGTTATAACCTACTCTTAAAGCAAACAGGTCTTTGAAACCGTATTCAAGTCCTGCGTGCATATCAAAACTCACGGGACCGGCTGAAGCCAGCGAAGCGAATTTTCTGTTTTCGAATCTTACGTCAAAATCCAAAGCAGGTGTTATCCTGCCGGTTTTGAAGAAAGGAATATCGTATGAGCCGCCAATTTTAGCGGTTGGCGTAATAAGCTCTCTGCGTCCTGTGCTCCATGAAAGCAAAGTTGTGGTAATATCCTGCAGGTTTGCACCTATGCGGAACTTAGGCGAAACGCTGTAAATAGCGCCGACATCGAAACCGATTCCCCATGCAGAGCCGTCATCAATTGAGCGTGAAATCACTTTCAGGTTAACACCGTATGAAAGCTTATCGCTGTGTTTTTTGGAATAAGTTGCAATGAAAGCCCAGTCAGCCGCGTTAAAGAATTTTACCTGGCTGTAATCAAGCCTGTCACCGTTATCAAAATAGCCGTTATTGTTCAGGTCAACCCATGCACCTTTAGTGTTGGGCACATCATCAACACCAAGCCTAATAACGCTTAAGCCAAGTGAAGCGTTAACACCCCAGGGAACTGCCACGGAACCATAGTCGTAATTGACAAGGTTACCGAAGCGTTCATCGTGCATTAATGAAAATTGCGGGTAATTGATCATAGCAAGCGCACCGGGATTCCAGTAACCTGCGGTTACATCATTTACCAATGAAACGTAAGCTCCGCCCATGCCAAGGGGTCTGCCCCCAACGCCTATAGCTAAGAACTCACCTGCGTACTTATTTCCTGTACCCTGTGAAAGGAGATTTACCGATGAAGCAAAAAATAATAGAAGGAACAGAATTCTTCTGTGATTCATTAAGGAAGCAATTTTTGTTTTTTGCATTATTTTGCGAATATTTGATTGGATAATAGTTAAAACAGAAGAATTTACTCTATAATTCCCTTTCTATTTACCGTAAATAACGAGATTTTTTTAAGTAAGTCAAGGAAGAATTTTAGGATATTATTGCCGAAATATTGCAGGAATTACCAGAATTTTACCGGTTTGACGCTGTATCCCTGCCCCATTAACAATTCAAGTACTCCGTTTTTGCCGGGTAAGTGACCTGCACCCACCACAATTAATGCGGAGTGTGTATTAATAATACCCGGAAGTGTCTTCATCCAGTTGAAATTTCGCTCATCAAATACGTATTTATTGAAAGTTCTGACTTTTTCGTTATCAACCTCATTTGACATCAAACACTCAATATCATAAGCCCTGTAACAGCTATCCAGTTTTGATAAAGAGGATTGAACAACTGTATCACTTGCTGAATAACTTAGAAGTATCTTTAACTGATCTTTGATCGGGATCTTTTCCGTTAGCAGACTGATCTGGAATTTAGCATCTTCAAGAGGGATCAGCTCTTTGTTCAGTTTGGCAGCCTGCAGCTGGAAGTAATTATCTATAATATCTGAACCCGGTTTCTGTTTGCTTCCTGTTTTCTTTTGGTTATCAAGAAACAGCAAAGTAATGTATACAATAATGGGCTTAAATTTCAGAAAAAATTCAGACGGCATCCCCGTCTTCTTCCTGATGAAACTGTTAAGCATATCCTCTTCTTCTTTGGATGAAAATGAATAATATTCATCCTCACCCATCAGCATCATATTATATAACCCTGAAGAATCAACTTTCTTTATCAGGACCTCGGGTACAACAACTTCAACCTGTTCTATAATAGAATTGATGACAGAGGATGTATCAATGAGTGAACTGCTGAAGAAATGATTTGTGCCGAATATGTAAGATCTGTGTTCAAGGTTATTTCCGGAAATTTCCCAAAGCAAAGAGCTTTTGGGATAGCTTTCTGTTTCCTGCTCCTGCGATAAAAGGCTTACAGGAAAAATAAGCAAACAAAATAAGTAAACCAGTGTTTTCATTTTTGTGTAAGATAAACTTTCAATAATTAAAACTGCACATCTGCGGGAACAGTGAATTCATCGGCAGTAAAAGCCGGATTCTCGTTGATAACAGTTGATATCGTTTCAGTGCCGGGGGCGGTGGATTTAAGCATTATACCATCCCACATATAATATTTTGTGCCTGCGCCAAGTATACTTATCGGGCTTTGATAAACATTACACTCCCTGCCGTTTACAGTTTCAGTTCCATCAATTCTTTTATAACTCTTAAAAGCTTTCCCGGATGGTATCCCCTTAAACAAAACCGGGTACTGAATGACCAAACTGGAATAATCATCATCCCAGGCGGACTTAAGTCCTTTTTTTACTCCGTCCTTTTCGGTTACACTCACCAATGTACCGGCCGTTACATCTATATATGTAGTAACAATCCCGGTTTCAGTTGGTGAGTCGCTAAGTTTCCTGACAAGCTTATATTTATCGCCATCTTTATAGAGCTTGAATGTCATTTTGTTTGCAGAGCTATTGTTCGAGTGCTCATACTCTACATATACCTTAACGGGATCAGCATAAACGCTCACAGCGCAAACAAAGAAAATAACGTAAAGTAACATTTTGGATGGATTCATGGCAGTATTGATTAAATGAATTATGATTTTTGTAATTTAAGGGCAACTTAAGAAATAAAAAAGGCGGGATTTTTAGCCCCGCCGTAATAATTGTGTTAATTATTGTTTATCAGTTCTTTTTGCGCGTATTGTAGTTATCATATTTACCTGATTTCTGCATTTCGTTCCGTTCCTCTTCGGATTTTGTATCAACAGATTCCACGTCCTTTGAATACTTGTCAATATTTTCTGACTGACGCTTCATTTCAGGCGAAGGATTGACGGTTTTCAGCTGCTCATCCATATAATCCCTTGCACCGCTCATAAGCTCTTTTGCTCTAACATAATTTCCATCATCAACATTCTTTAAAGCCTCTTCCATTATCTCATTGGCTTCGAACATTGCAATATTCTGAACGACTGTTTCATTTCTGTTTGTGTTGTACTTATCGATGCTTGATGTCTGCTCAACATTATTGGTGTTCTTTTCTGTTACCAGGCGGAAATCAGCGGTAACATCTTCATATGTAAGCTCATTTTCAAATACAAGCTTCCTGTTGGTTGATTGTGTTATATCAAATTTTATCAGCACTGATTTTTTCTGGCCTGAAAATATATCTTTAAAATCTATGGTTACTTCATCACCTTCGACTTCGTAAGGATAGCCGAATACTTTGTTTACCCTTAAGTTATCTTTCGGGAAACGTACTTTCATTTTGGTATTCTGCCCTACCAGATTTTTCATATTGCGAAGCTCTGTTGCGAATATCTCCGGGATATCGCTGGAATTCTTTATATAATAATAATTCCCTTTGCCGTATTCAGCAATATCGGTCATCATGTTCTCGTTAAACTCAGTGCCTACACCAAATGTAGAGATAGTCACGCCATCCCTGCGGTTTTTTTCTTTTACCATGGTGGAAAGTTTATACCTGTCAGTTATCCCGCGGTTTGCCAGTCCATCGCTGAGTAAAAATACTTTATTTACATATCCGCGCATGTAATTACTGTTAACCTGGTCATATCCTTCAAACATACCGCCGCTCAGGTTTGTGAATCCGCCGGGCTGGAGCGCATTTATTTTTTCTCTGAGCTCATATTTTTCACGGACTATCATAGATTTCTGCAGAACGTCAACGTAATCATCGTAAGTTACAATAGATACGTAATCATCTGTTCCGGCTTCGTCAATAAGGTAATCAACCGCCTTTTTTACATATTCAAGTTTGTTCTTTTCACCCATTGAGCCGCTTCTATCGATAACAATAGATATGTTCATCGGTGTTCTTTGTTTGGTTTCGCTAATCTTATCGGCTTCAAGATCAATGTAAAGATACACACTGTTCTTATCGTAAAAATAATTGTTATCAAGTGAACTTGTGAACTTGATGGGTCCGCTGCCTATTTTTCCGTTAGCCTGCGGAGTTGTGTTTATATTCCTGGCATTTGTTTGCTGCACTTTAACGGGATCACCTGCATTAAAAAATACAAGATAAGCCGCAACAGATAACGCTGTTAAAATGGTTATAACTGCCAGCAAAGGTAAAAATGGTTTTTTTGTGTGTTTTTTCATGGCTTTTTGAAGTTTAGTTTGGCTGTTATAATTTTTACTATAATAGTACGGTAAATGTTCCATAAAAAAAGCGGTCTTTAAGACCGCTTAGACAAAAAGCACTATATTTTCCTCAAATTTTATTTAATCAAAACCATTCGTTTTGTATCAGTAAAACCATCTGCTGTAAGCTTATAGAAATATACTCCGCTGGGATAATTCAAAGCGTACCAATCAACCTCGTATCTTCCGGGATTTAACTGTTCATTTACAAGCACCACAACTTCTCTGCCAAGCACATCATAGACTTTTAACTTCACAAAACCGGAATTTGGTATTTCAAATTTGAGCTTAGTCATTGGATTGAACGGATTCGGATAATTCTGTTGAAGCATATATGCAGCAGGTAATTCGTTAGAGAGGATCTGAATATTCACAAGATTACCTGTCGGGTTTCTTTTATAATAAACTTCCCAGTTACCATCACGGAAATCACGCCAAATGATATGAACTCCAGAAGCTGAAACATTATGGCACGGGTAAACCGATACTGCGGGATCATTGGTCAATCTTACAGCCGGCAAGAAACCGGCACCGCTGTTTGTTGAATATTTGTAATATACTTCTTCGTTCCCATCAACATTATCTTCCCAAACAAGATGAACATATGTTCCCGAAATACTGATTGTGGGACGAATTGAAATTGCAGTGTTATTTGTCTGTCTTAAATTCGCTTCCCAGGTAACCCCGGCATCAGTTGAGCGTTTGGTGTAGATTTCGGGATTGCCGTCGCTGTTTTCCACCCACGATACCTGAACATGTGACTCATATGCAGCAATAGTTGGGAACCATGATACACCTGAATTACTTGTAAGCCTTGTATCCGGGCTCCACGAGATACCTTCATCAGTGGAACGCTTATAATAAATTTCGTTAGGTCCGTCCCGCATGTCATCCCAAACTACATGAACCATAGAGCCGGATATAGCACTTGAAGCCATCAAAGATACAGATGCGTTATTCGTCAGGCGGGTATCAGTTCCCCAGCTGACTCCTGCATCGGTTGAACGTTTATAATATACCTCATAATTTCCGTCCCTGTTGTCTATCCATATAACATTAACTATCAGCCCCAGCGAAGAAACAGAAGGGAGAATTGAATTATTGGCATTTGTTGTCAGCCTTGTATCAGCGCTCCAGCTAAAGCCCTCATCAACTGAACGTTTGTAAAATATTTCTTCATTGCCGTTTCGGGTATCATACCATACTAAATGTACAGTAATGCCTGATGCAGAGATTGCGGGACGTATCGAGCTGCCCGCGTCATTTGTAAGCCTGGTATCAGAACCCCATGCTGCGCCGTTATCTGATGAGCGTTTATAATATATCTCATAATTTCCGTCCCGGTTATCATACCATGCGGTATGAATCATATTGCCATTTGCCGCAATGCACCTTGCGTTGTTTGGTGAGGTTAGTGAGCTATCGGGGTGGTTCGTAAATCTATAATCGGGCAGCCACTGCCCGAAAATATAAACTGAACCGTTTAGAACAGAAAAAACAATTATCAATTTCAGTATATTAACCATAATTTAGTGTAGTATTTTTTAATCACGACTTTGCAGAAATATCAAAACAGGCATTGATACTCTCAATGCCTGCTAAGCAATCTGATGAATAAGTATCAGCTTATTTAACCAATACCATCCTTTTAGTTTCAGCAAATCCCTCTGTTTGAATGCTATAGAAATAGATGCCGCTGGAATATTTTGAAGCATTCCAGTCAGCTTTATATGTACCGGCACTAAGCTGCTGAGCAACAAGTGTTTCAACTAAACTGCCCCTAATATCATAAACAACAAGTTTCACATAAGATGATTTAGGCACCGCGAATTCAATATTAGTAACCGGGTTAAACGGATTAGGATAGTTTTGCGATAGACTGAATTTATCCGGAATGTTGCTGCCTATTGGCTGAATCCCGGTTACGAGATTTTCCATGTTAAAGTAAACGTTTGTGGGTCCGGAACCTGCATAAACAACCGAACTGTATTTTGTACTTCCTTCTTTGAAAATTGCGCATTCCGGTGCAAGTGTACCCGTGCTTGGAAGACTGTTTCTTCTGTGTAAAATATTTCCCATGGAGCCGATAACACCCCGCCTTACATTTACAGAATCACCGTTTAGATCAACATACGCTGCTATAAAATACCCGCCGCCTGCTGTCATTGAATCAGAATTGCAGGAAGTAAAATCAACCGGCTGGTTTGCAAGTCCCAGGGATAGATCAACATTCCAGCTCGCACCCCCATCAGTTGAACCGTGATACACTGCCCTGTCATTTTTTGTACATGTAACCAATATTTGCTGCGGCAGATTAAAATCACGCTGCGGTATGGTGATATCAGGTCTCTTGTATAACGTTCCGCTCGTTGCGTCTGTAACATATCGGAGCTGATAACTGACTGAAGGAATTTCGCTTGTAGCAAGAAGTCTGATCTCCCATTCATCATTTGCAACTCTTCTTTCAAAAACTATGTAAATAGAATCATTTCCGGTCTCATTTGAAAACGCAGCTCTTGGATAGTAGTTTTCAAACGCGAGAGGATACGAAGCGCTTGTATGGCTGAATCCCCAGTTAATACTGCGGAAGTGATGAATAGCAGAAAATACACCGCCGCCATTTGTTTCTTCTCTCACAACAATATGCATATAAGTTGTACTCGATGAGAACATCCCGTCACTGCAGGCAGATACAGTTGCAAAACGATTGCCTGCAGTTGGATTAGCTACAACATTTGAATAAGTCCCGGTTCCGTTCCGTGTAAAGCTTACAACTGCTAAAAACGCATCGTTAAAATTTAAATTTGGACTTGAAGTTACGTACAATAATATTCTGGTCGAGTCACCAATGCTGTTATTCCTGCTTTCAACAAGCATTGAAATAGAACTCCAGTAATTGGTGGATTGCCATCCCTGAACAAATGCCCAGTTGGCTCCGCCGTTGCTGGAGCGGTAAACTCTTGCAAGAGCATTAAATCCGCCGCCTGGATTCCTGGTGTTAACAGCCATATACAACCAGCCGTCTTCGCCCTGCTTTAGGTCAATTTGCCTGTAGCCTCCTGAGATTGCAACATCAGAACTTGTTATCATTACATCATTAAGGTACCAGTCATTTACAAACGGCGGCTCATTATTTTTTTCAGGGATAAATAAAGTATTGGGGTCTATGTTTGATACAGAAGGTTTA
>CAZQYL010000077.1:0-7581 GCA_964597425.1 uncultured Ignavibacteriales bacterium
GGGCAACAAACCCGCAATAGCAAGGGATCAGTCTCTTAGCTGTTTCTGCCAGCCTTAATAATGTGCTTAAAAGGGTACAGAACAAAGCAAAGGAGAGGTTTTCAACCTCTCCTTTGCTTTAACAGCAGTGCGAATCTAATCAGGTAAACCGTTTCTGTCGTCATCTTTAAATACTTTGAAACAGTTTTTAATGTTATCTTTTATATTATTATCAATATCATTTGAATTAACCGGATCCATTGGATTCATATAAGCATTATCTTTTATGAACCAAATATATGGCTTAACAGTTAATGTTATGTTGCTTACTGCTCCAACTGAAATTGGCATATCTGCAGGCAATTGCAAAATTTGATGTGCTGATTTAGTTGATTTATATACAAAATATACCCCTAGGTACGTTCCTTTTATGATAACTGAATATCTTCCGTTTGCATCTGCAAATTCCGGATCGGGTATTGCTTCTGCATCTTCTAATTTATGTATCTCAAATTTTACTTTCTTATAAGTGCCAACTGGTACTAATGCCGTACTTATTTCATTCAAATCTGAGTTTAAATTAAGAAAAAGAACGAAAGGACCAACTTTAAAATTCTTTTCATCTTCGCTGCTGTTAGCTACTTTTATTTTAATATCTTTAACTAATATTTTTACTGTATCAAGTATTAATATGTTCTGAATATCACCTATTGAGTCCTGTGAACTTTGGCTGCTAATACTGAGATTATCAGGGTCAACTGTGGAAACATTATCTTTGCAGCTATAGAAAGCAGCTGATGTAAATATTAATGTTATTAATATTGCGCTTATTCCATATTTTAGATTATCTGTTTTCATTTTTATATTGTTATTTATTTTATCAATTGCTCAGTTATTTTTTTCCTTTAGAATTGTTGTTGTTTTTTTGTTTATTCTGCTTATCTTTTGAATTGTCGTTTTTATCACCGTTATCTTTGTACGAATCATTCCTGTATTTTTTATTACCTTTATCTTTTCCGGTCTTATTGTTGTTTCCTTTGTTATCCTTACTTTTCTGATCTTTTTGTTTTACCTCACCGGAGTTATCTTTACTTTTTTTACCGTTATCATTTCCCTTTTTGTCGTTATCATTTCCTTCCTGTTTATTCTTATTGCCGTCATTATTTCTCCCGTTCTTCATATTTTTATCATCAATGTATTTCCTTTCTTTTCCCGGGCCTTCAGGGGTTTTGGAATTCTCCTTCCCTTTATTTTCTTTTCTTTCTTCATTTTGGGAATTTTCATTGTATCCCGGCTCTTTGTTTAAACGACCCGATTCTTTTTGTGAAGCGCTGCGGTAGTCACTGAATTCTTTGGGTTTGCTGACCGGACCCTTTACTTTTACATCTTTCTTAACTTTTCTGAATTCAGGCGTATATACTTCGTATTCACGGTCAGAATATTTGATCCTGTTTTTACCGGTCACATGATTTATCACAACCGGTTCAAATGTCCTGCCTGTTACACTCTGTATTACAGTGATATCTGGACCCTTATTAATAACTGTTTTGTTTACTACCATAATTCCATCTACCCGTTTCCATTCGGTTATTTTTATCCTGTGCTTATTCTCTTTGAAGGTATATTTGTAAATATCCGGTTCTATAAAATATCTTCTTTCCACTATGACAAATCTTTCTTCATAAACCGGTGGAGTAACTATTACGTTATTAACAATATATACACTTGGCGGTATTGGCGACCAGGCTATATAATCATCTTCCTCGCGCCAGTCAACCCATGCCGGAGCCCAGACCCTTCCTGGCACCCACAACCATCCCATAGCCGGTGAATGAACCCATCTGCCGTAATGGTGCGTTATCTCTTCAGGCTCAGATGCGGCGCGGAAATACCACCCATTATTTGTGTAAACCCATTGACCGTTGGAGTACGGTCTGTAATCAACAGGCTCACCGGAGGCAATACCAACTGCCAGATTCGGTGCCGGCTTCCAGACAAAAAACGCGCCAAAACTTCCATCATCAGCATGAGCCTCTTTAACTCCGAAAAGTTCGCTGAATGAAATCGATTTCCTGCTTTCACCGGAGGATGATTCTTTTTTCAGATCTATTCCTATATCACTGCTTTTTACTTCAATCCATTCACCATGCGGTGCAAGTTCATCATAGAATTCTTTGTAATCAACACTTAGCAGATCTTCATCAGACTCCGTAACATCCTCAATGCTTACCGCGGTAAGATCTGCTTCTTTTACCATATTATCAGCAGTATCATCTGACTTCTTGGTGCAGGATATAAATCCGCTGAGAAAGCAAATGATGAAAAACGAAACTGTCAATTTAATTTTTGAGTGATTCATTTTAAAACCCCTTAAATTTATTTTATGAAATAAATTATTCTGAATTTTATAATTTAAAATCCATACCAAGTTCAAGGGTATTAAAATCGTTATTTCCCAGTCCAAGTCTTACAGTACCTGCAACTTTTGGGCTGAAGAAATATCTCATACCAAGCTGGCCCCAAATCCATGCACCGCTTGTATATGATACATCCGTCACGTAAACGGCATTCCTGGTAACATCTGTATAAGTATTATTCACATAATTGTATCCGGCAACCAATCCAACATACGGTACAAAACTGCCGTCACCTATCTGGTTAAAGTTATAATTAAACTGGGCACCAAGTGATGAAAATGAATACTTTCTGGAATCACCGTTACCATAAGTAGTTGTGAATGTATAATATCTGAAAATACCACCAATCCCTATTGTTCCAACTCCGGCCTGAACGACATTCGATTCAAAATTCACACCAAACATGGGCACATTCCCCTTTGCCCAAAATCCCAATGAACCTCCAAGTAAATTATCTTTTTCTTTCAGCTGACTGTATGTTGCCGCAGTAGAAAGCAGTAAAACAATTAAACTTGTTTTTAAAATGGTCTTCATTTCGTTTCCTTTCGTTTTTGTTATTGACTATATGTTTATTTAACAAATCTGTTTCGAAAACAGATTTATTTTTCTAAAAATATTCATTAACTGAATAAAAACTATTACTGCGTTTATTGAAACTATCACACTCTGTCAGAGAGTTTCGTTTCTCCTTCAGATGCTGCACAATTGGCACAGCAATATATAACTCCATCGTTTTCCATCCCGTGCCCAATAACTATGCATCCGCAATGTTTACACTTAGGAGCCAATTCACTTATTGCACACTCAAAACTATCAAAAACATACACCCTGTTATTCATTTTGATTTCGAAGGATTTGTCATATTCGTTTCCGCATTTCATGCATTTAGCCATGATCTTCCATTAATTTAATTAATAACTTAATTAAAATTAGTAATGTACAATAACTGTGCCAAATATTAGGGCAAATAGAGAGGTTATTTAAAAAGTAAATTGAACAAAGAAATATGTACTGACAAAAATGTCAGTATTCTATAAGGGACTAAGAGGATATTTTTTCAATAAATTAGCGTAAAAGATAAGATTGTGAGCCATTTTTCTTGCCATCACTTTCGAGGCCTTATTTTTTAATCTGTCACGGCGGTTTAATGCAGGAGATTTACCAACTTCTCCCACCCAATAAGTGCAGCATTCAGGCGGAAGTGTAAAATTCATAAACGAAAGAACTGATAGTATTGAACCAAGTGTTGCCTGTGCTCCGTCTTCACTGCCGGTAATAACAACACCTGCAGTCTTATTCATCAATACACTTCTGCCCTGTTCTTTATACTGCTCGTCAAAAGAATCCATCCGCTCAATGATTCGCTGCATCAAACTTGACCTTCCGCCCCACCAAACCGGTGTTGCGAAAATAATAATATCTGCAAGTATCATTTTTTCTGCAATCATTGGCCATTTGTCATTTTTATCTTCTTTGAATTTAACCCCGGGGGGAATGTAGACATCCGAAAGCCTCATATACTCAGCATAAAGTTCTTTGTGTTCTTCTTTCATATACTTCACAACCAGGCGAGAGAGTTCTTCCGTATTGGAAAGCTTTCCCCTATGCTTTAGTGAAGCATTTAAGACAAGAACATTTATCTGCATAAAAGAACTATTATCCACTGATTTTTTCATTCACATTTAATCCTTAAACATCTTTATTATGAACGCGACAACAGCTATTACGGCAATAATGATGATTATTCCTACCCAAATGCCTGCTTTAAATACATCACCTATAAATTCACAACCCGGAAGCATCACAAGAAGTGATGCGAAGATGATAAACATATAGACTACAGAGATATTCTTTTTCATTTTTTGGATACCTTTCTTTGGTGTCTTTTTTCAGCTTCTTCTATTGAATGAGATTCTTTTAAATTCTGCTCTGCATCAAACAACCGCGCCAGCTTTTTGAAATGTTTCTTAAGTAATTCCAGTTCTGCTTCGCTGATATCTTCTATTTCCACCATACGGTTACTTGCTCCGGCTGATGAAGCAATAAGTTCATTCAGTTTCAGTTGTATTGCCATTGAATCTTTGTTTTGGGTTCTTTGTATAAGAAATACCATAAGAAAAGTAATTATTGTGGTACCTGTATTGATCACTAATTGCCAGGTTTCAGAAAAATTGAAAAAGGGTCCGCTAAGCGCCCAAAGTACCACAATTGATAAACTGAGAACAAATGCCGGAGTACTGCCTGAAAAGCGGGTTAGCCGGAAGGATAACTTTTCAAATATATCCCTGCTGCCTCTTTTAGCCATTCACTATCTCACCTCCGTTTGGATGCAGAATCTGTCCTGTCATATATGAAGAATCATCTGATGCAAGGAAAACGTAGCATGGGGCAGTCTCATCAGGCTGCCCCGCTCTGCCCAAAGGGACATCCGTACCGAATGAAGCGACGTCCTTAGGAGGAAATGAAGAAGGTATCAGGGGTGTCCAGATTGGGCCGGGTGCTACGCCGTTTACTCTTATCCCTTTTTTTGCAAGACTGGCTGATAGTGAACGTGTAAATGAAACTATTGCTCCCTTGCTTGATGAATAGTCTATCAGGTGACCGCTTCCTCTGTATGCAGTTACAGAAGCAGTATTTATTATTGCTGAATTCTTTTTCAGGAACTTCAGGGCGGCTTTTACAATATAAAAGTGAGAGAACAAATTTACGCTAAAAGTTTTAAGGAGCTGTTTAGCAGTAATTTTTGTAATATCCTCCCGAGGGAACTGTACTGCTGCGTTGTTAACAATAATATCCAATCTGTTAAACCTTTCAATACACTGCCTGATGGATTTTTTACAGAATGACTCGGAAGAAACATCTCCTTTTATGAGTATACACTCTCCGTTTAATTCCCGGATCTTTTTGGCAGTAAACTGAGCATCTTTATCTTCATTTAAATACACAATTGCGGAGTTACAACCTTCCCTGGCAAATGCAATTGCAACAGCTCTTCCTATTCCGCTGTCACCTCCGGTTATTAAGGCTGTCTTTCCCGCTAACTTTCCCGAGGCTTTGTATTTCAATGAAGCAAACCTGGGTCTTGGTTCCATTAAATACTCAAGTCCCGGCTGTCTCTTTTGCACAGCGGCTTTCCTGACTCTCTTTTTCACTGATGCTTTCTGCATAATCAGTTCCTGCCCGTAAGTGGTTTAGGACTGTTTACAACCATTACGTTATCTTTGTAGTGGAAGTGCGCTGTGATACACTTTATCCCTTTAAGTATCTTGCCAATTGCCCTATTATTGGTTTTCCTGTAGTGACTCAAATGCTCTCCGGGTACTCCCCTGTTACAAAAAGATATGTTTATCTTTTCAAAATCCTGTTCTCTGAAGTTTTCAACATACTTTTCCAGGATCTCTGAGGCCCTGTTGATCCTGAAATCATGCAGGTGAAAGTAAACAAATAGACTGTTGTTCTCGCCTTCGATGAAGAGTTGACTGCCGAATTTTTCCATAACTGCTGCCTCCGGATTTAAAGATTTATTTGTTAGATAGTTTCCTCAAAAACTCTCCTGAATTCTTTTCTTGCCCTGTGAAGCCTGCTTTTAACTGTGCCAAGCGGCCAATTCAGTTTTTTTGATATTTCAATCAGTGAAAACTCCTCAAGATGGAACAGGATAATAACCTGCCGGTAATCATCTTTTATTTTTTCTATAATACGCACAATTTCAAAATATTTAAGTGTGCTTTCCTCTTCAGGTATATGCGGTTCATTTACAATTGTATCAAGGCTGTAACACGGATGAGCCTGTTTTTTCCTGTTAAAATTTATAAACAGGTTCTTCATTATCCTGAAAACCCATGCCTTAGAATTGCTGCCCGGCTCAAATGAGTCCAGGAAACGATATGCCCTGATGAAAGTATCCTGAAGCAGATTTTCCGCATCAAATTCGTTCATGGTCATCTTCCTTGCAATATTCAGGAAGTATTTATGGTGAATGTAAATTTCACTCATGAACAGACTGTCTTTTTCACATAATATATTTTTCATGGTGCTCACTTCCTTTTAATGAAACTTATTATTATCACAATTACAGCAATGATAAGCAAAATATGTATGTAACCCCCCAGGAAATTAGAAACAATTCCTAAAACCCAGAGTATTATAAGAAGAATAAAAATAGTCCAAAGCATCTAATTTACCCCCGTAAATTATTTAAGAAACATTTTCAAAGAGCGAACATTGTGAAGATCCATATAAATAACAGAAGCAGGCTTAACCATTTATATACTTCATCGTTATCATCATCATGGTCCACTTCGATGTGCTCATTAAAAAGTTCGGTATTTTTGTTTATGATCATGGCTGTTTAGTTTATTTTATTGAAAAAAGTGCTGAACCCTTTTTTAACTGCATGAATCATGTTCAAAATGTTGTTTATTCCTTTAACAGTGTTATTTTTTACTGAATCAATATAAATTTCTGCTTCCTCGGTTTTGTTTAGGATCTTTCCGCTTATATTTTCTGCATTATCGGTGATCTTAACAACTGAATCTGCAATTGTGCTGAATTTACCAGTGAGAATACTGATATCATTCAGAACAGGTTTTAGATCTCCGCCTATAGTATTTACTTTGGTACTAATGCCGCTGATAGCGGCATTAAGTTTTTTTAAATTCACCATTATGTACACACAGGCTATGCATATTAATATGAACATAACGATCTCAATAGCTATTCTTATGATATTCAGTATTTCCACTGTTGGTTTTTATTTAGTCTGAAAAAAATGATTATTTATTTTTGCGTTCTTCGTTATAAGAATCAACTCCGGCTCTTACGGCACCTTTTAATTTTGCGGCTTCATCAGTAATGAATTCTTTACTCTGAGTATAGAGTTTTTCGGTACCCTTGGTTATTGATTCTGCCTTGATTTTAGCATCATTAATCAGGCTTTCTGCTTTCTGCCTGCTCTCAGCAATAATCTCTCCTGCTTTGGTTTTGGCCGAATCAACATACTCACCTGTTTCTTTGATTACTTCACGGCTCTTATTGCCTATATCTTTTCTAAGCTCCCTGCCGCTTTTGGGGGCATATAACAGAGCTGTTATACTGCCTATCGCCCCGCCGGCTATAAGCCCCAATACAAATCCTTTCGCTGATGATGTTCTCTGTTCCATTTTTAATTTCTCCTTAAGCTGCC
>CAZQYL010000077.1:7681-9991 GCA_964597425.1 uncultured Ignavibacteriales bacterium
GAAGTAAAATCATTCTCCGTCAATGTTGTGTCTGTATCCGGGATCACCTTCATTGTATCAAATTGTGATTGCGAAGCCTGCAGCATTATCATCTTAAATCTTGTTCTGTATCCGGGTACTGAAACCGGGAAATCAGAGAGATCACCTGAACGGAAGAAATAAACTGAATCACCTAAAGAAATTGAATCTATGAGGTTTGCATCCTTATACCTGCTGGAATCTTTCACGATCAATCCGCTGAAAAAATTTACTGCGCTGAGCGCGTCATCAAACGGTATAGTTCTTTCTGAAATAAGAAGATCATTGTAGTTTACTGCTGTGGTATCATTTGCCGGCGGATTTATCGGATCATCATCCTCACTGCATCCATAATAAAAAACCGCTGCCGTACATAATAATAGAATCATTGTTAATTGTTTCATTTTATTTAAAGCTCCTTTTGATATTTTTCATATTTTGTTGTTAAAATTTCAGCAGGGCACTTAAGGCCCTGCTGAATAATCAATTAGTAGTGTTTATTTTATGGTAAATTCCAGACCTGCATTCATTGTCATAAAGCCCACTGAACCGGTTCTTGTGAATACGTTATGATACTTTGCTTTTGCAAGAATACCTACAACATCACTCAAGTAAAGGCTCGCACCAATTCCGCCGTTTATACCTGCATTTGTCTGCGAAACCTGACTGACAGTTATTGTATTATCTATGGGATCAACGTAACTATTCTGTTTAAAATAATAAGCACCTGCTCCGCCTTCAAAATAGACCTGTGATTTCAGCTTTGGATGCGTAAAGAAATATCTGGGTCCCGCTGAAAATTCCATGTACTGACCTATTGGTGCTCCTGTCTTCTTTGAAGACATAAACATATAGTTAAATTTACCGTATAGGCCTACTTCTTTATTGATCTTTACACCAAGATCCAGTCCAACAATTCCGCCCGGCTTAAAATCGGACCTGAAATCTCTGGTTAGCGGAAATATTGCACCACCGGAAGGCGCTATTGAAAATTGCGGAAAGTTCTGTTTTTTTACTTTTGAATTACTTACCGGTGTATTTTTTACCTGTGAGTATGTTAATCCCGAGATGGCTATTAAACATATTACAAGGTAGTGTCCCAAATGTTTGAATGTTTTCATTTTATAATTCTCCTTTAATTAATTTTCATGCTTTATTTACAATTCTGCTGTTACTGCGATGCCGCTTCTTTGTGAGCTGAATGCCGCAGTATATCATCCACGGTATCTATCAGGTCTGTGATTAGGAATGGTTTATCTATGAATGCATCAATCCCTGTAGAGCGTGCTTTTTCTTTCAGCTCCTTATCTTTTCCGTAAGCTGAGATCATTATTGCTTTTACATCCGGATCGCTCTCTTTTGCCATTTTGAAAATATCCAGCCCTGTTATCCCCTGAAGATATTGAAGATTATAGTCAAGTATCAGCAGATGGTAATCTTTATCACTGTGCTTTATTTTATTAATTGCATCAAGTGCGCTTAGTGCTGATTCAACATTATATCCTTCAGATTCAAGTACTTCACAAAGTGTTTCGTTCATATATTTGTCGTCTTCAACTATCAATATCAGAATATTCATGATATACTTTTCGTTTAATTAAGAGGCAGTTTCTTTGATTTATTCTTGTTGTCTTTTGAATCGGCGGACGCGAGATCAATTAATAATCTTAGATATCCTAAATCTTCCTGAGTAATCCTTAAGTCTAACATCATACCCTCCTTTTTATTTATTTATGTTTTTGTTATCTTTTAGTACAGACAGGAAATAACAATTACTGTGCCAAATCTTTTTTGCTGTTTTTGATGTTATTTTAGTAAGTGATAAGCATGTCAATGACATTATTGTCGCGAAATCTTGAAGAAAATATAAAATTTGAATAATAACACTCAAAAATTCAGAAAATTCGCTGAAAAACTGCCTTTGGAAAAATTCATTCCTGCGGCATTTTTAATTTTTCTTTTATGTTTCATTGTTTTGAGCATAATTACCTACAATAACATTACTTTATATAAACAAAGTGTTGAACTGGTTGACCATACCAATAAAGTATTAAGAAAAACTGATGAGGTAAATCTCCTTCTATCCAACATTCAGCTTCAAAGAAGAAGCTATGTTGTAAAAGGTGATGAAAGATATTTTCAAAAATTCAAAGAACTGCAAAATACACTTTCATACGAAATTGGCCAGTTAAAACTGCTGACCGGGGATAATTCACAACAGCAAAACAACTTATTTCTTATTGATTCCCTTTCCGGAAATATTAACAAACTGCTTGATTCATCTATAGCACT
>CAZQYL010000078.1:0-9988 GCA_964597425.1 uncultured Ignavibacteriales bacterium
GCAATGTTGACTTTTGCGCCAACCCAGATTCCTGTTGTAAATGCAGTGGTTAATCTTTGTGAAGATGAAACCGGCCATATCATTCCTGCTTCACCGGAGGTAAATGTTACTCTGTCATAGTTAAAGTAACCGTCAGTTCTGAATACTGTGTTGATATTGCCTGACTGAAGGAAAATGCTTTTTGGAGTTAACACTGAGCTGTAATCAGAAAAGTGATTCCTGTTATCATCAGCTGAAAAACAAATTGAAATGGAAAATAAAAACAGGGCTGTAAAGAGGACTATGTATTTCATATTTTTTTTATTAAGATAAATTAATGAAATTTCTTACTGTAAAAATAATAAATTCTTACTTACAGGTCAAAGACATTTTTTGCAATTTGTTAAGAGTATCACTCTAAACCGTTAGCCCGGTAAATACAAAGACACCCGGCATCATCAACACAAAATGATATGTTTAAACTCATTTAATCAGTATCATTTTTTTAGCTTCCACAAAGCTTCCGGAGCTCAGTAAATACAGGTATATTCCGCTTGGCAGATCTGCTGCAGTATAAGTTATTTTGTAACTTCCTGCTGCAAGTTCTTCATTCACAAGTACAGCAACTTCTTTGCCCAATATATCATATATTCTCAGGCTTGTGAAATTGCCCTCGGGTATCGAAAACTTTATTAAAGTTTCAGGATTAAATGGATTCGGATAGTTTTGTTCAAGTGAATAATTTTGCGGAATAGTATTTCCAATAGGCACAATTCCAATTGTGCCGCTGCAGTCATAATAAAAACCTACCATACGGACAAGGGCTTCTTTTACAGAACATACACTCTGAATATGACTTGAACCCCTTTCACAGTCATACGCATATGTAACAACCTGTGTATCACCCGAAGCCATTGTAAATGGACCGCTGCTGATAAGATTTCGTTTATCTCCTGCAAAAGGATCAGGACTCTGGCAGCTGTTGCTGTTAAAAACATATTGAGTAAATCTGCCTCTTGCACTGTCATAAATATCTCTTCCGCAGCCATCCTTACCTCTCATAAAATTGTAAGCATATGTATAAAGCTCAGGATCGCCTGTGCACTCGTTGCCGCCGCTTACAAACCTGTTATGGACTGTCATAAACATCATTTTGTAGCGTGGCTTGGCGTAACAGGGTAGTTTAGCGGTATCGGAATTTATACCTGTATAAACAACCGGTCCCTGTATTACCTTGTATCCTACAGCAGGAGGTGCTGTGCCGTAAACTGGGTCCTCGTTATCAGAGTTGCACGTATAAGCGAGATTCAGGATGCTATCACATCCAACGAGATCATCCGCTGCATCACCAACATCGCAATCATTCACCAGTGATACATAAGTGCTGTCCCAGTTCCGGCCGCTTTTGTTGATTATCTTGTAAGTAACCAAATATGAATTCAGCATACCAGGGAGTAGATACGAATATGCTATTTGGTGAATTTCAGCGCCCAGCGGAAGTGAACCGCCGGGAAGGCTCAATTCAGATACATGAGGATTGCCGGTGCAGTTAGTATAATCCATAAATACTGAAAAGATCATGTTATCGGGCCTTGAATCATTCACACCGTTAGAGGGTCTGTCGGAATTCCAACCCGGCTGGTAACCCGGAAGCCCGTTAACTTCAACGAATGGCGCTCCAAGATTGACCGGCCATGCTGCCCAGGAAGTATAAACAAAAGTAAATGTCCGGCCGCCGGCGTTCTTATATCTTACACCTCCGTTCACAAGTGATTGATCGGTTGTGCTTACCAGGTAACCGTTAAATGCGGAATCATTACAAACCGATAACGGGGGTACAGAGCCGTTAATAGGGATATTGCCCTGTGTATAATGTGAATTATAAAAAGAAGCCGCAACCCTGAGATCTTTTTGGTTACCCGGCAAAATCACCTTTGCACCTATCCAGATTCCCGAAGCGAAGATCATACTCGTTCTTACCGTCGAGCCAACTGGCCAAATAAATCCTCCGGTGAAATATGGCAGTGTAACTTTGTCATAATTAAGGATTCCGTCCGTTCTTATGACAGCATGCACATTATTGCTTTGCAGGAATAAACTTTTTGCAGGAAGTACCGAAAGATCAAAATTACCGTTCCTGTGATCGGTACCGCACAGAAGTATATCACCAAGCAGCAGAGTTAAGATTACGATGAAAAGGATCCTGGTTTTCATAACAATTTCATTTAATTTGTAAAGAGCTTTGATGTAAAAATAACAGTCTTCATAAATTTTACCAAAGAATTTTTGTGAGGTTTGTTAAGTCATGTTATTTTATGATATTTAACCAGCTATACCAAAACAAAAAACCACATATAACCGTAGATATATGTGGTTTTTAAAGAATTACTAAGTTGTGTTATTTTACAAGTATCATTTTTCTTGAAAGGTAAAAATCATCTGTAACCAGTTTGTAGAAATATATGCCGCTTGAAAAGCCTGAGGCATCCCAGTTAACGCTGTATCTGCCGGGCTGCAGAAATTCATCTGCAAGGGTCGTAACTTCTTTACCGGTAACATCATACACTATCAGCTTCACAGCAGATCTTTGAGGCAGGGAGAAGTTGATCCTGGTTTCAGGATTGAACGGATTGGGGTAATTTTGCGATAACTCAAAAGAACCCGGAACTTCGGAGGATATGTTTTCAATTCCAATGACTGGCATAGTATAATTTATGCGCATCTTATAAAGGAAACCATGAGAATTTACATACAGATTTGTTCTGTCATAATATAATATCTGTTCAGCATAAGTGCTGGGCGTCCCCGCAAAAAAACCGCCTGAATTTGAAGACAAAAATATCGGGTCATAGGATACACTTCCATAGGCATAAAGATTCGGGTCATCTTTGGCAATATCAATTGCCCAGCTTGTTCCTGGAAGCTGGTTAAATAGCCATGTATTGCCTGAAGTGTATGATCTTTTAAGTCCCTTAAACAAATTGTTATTTGATAGCTGCGCATGAAGCAATACGTTTGGAGTAAGCTTAGTTGTAGCTATAGCAGGCATTTCAGAATAGGATGTGTCTGTAACAAAATCCACATATGTCCAGTTTACTCCCCCGTTGGTTGATTTCTGAAGCTTTGCAGGGAAATGATTTGTTGAGCCGTATATGATCTGTGAGTTTGAAGGATGCACTGCAATATCACACCAGTCATCAAACGGCGCTTCGCAAATCTTGGTCCAGTTTGCTCCCCAGTCAGTTGACCTGAAAACTGTATCTTTAGCTCCCAGGTAAACCGTATCAGGATGCTGCGGGTCCTGGTTCATATAATTTCCTATATAATCTATGTTAAGACCTAAAACCCTTACCCAGTTAGCGCCGTAATTAGTTGTCCTGAATATGCTGCATTTGTATTCTCCGCCTACCGGTCCGAATGAGTTCACACCTGCAAGCATTTTTGAAGAATCACGCATATTTACAAGCAGCTGTGTACTGTTGCGTACCGATGTATCAACCGGAATGGTACTGATAACAGACCAGTTCTCGCCAAAGTTCAGTGTTCGGTACAGCTTATCTTTTTCAAGCGCGTAAAGCACGCCGCGCTTTTGGTAGTTCATATCCAGTATCTTGTTGTAGTTTGAAAATGTTCCGCTAAGGATAGAAACAAAATGAATGGAATAGGAAGAATTTGGTGTCAGTGACCAGTTCAAACCTCTATCCTGTGAACGCACTATCATTTTATGCCTTTTGCTAACGGCATATAATCTAGTACCTCTTACATAAACAGAATTAAGCGCATCCATAAATTCATTGACCGGATAAGTGAAGCTCTGACCGCCATTAGTTGTATTCCATATGGTTCCGCTTTCAAACACTACTATATATTCCTGCGGCGAAAGTATCGTAAGCACATTAATTCCGGGTTTTGAATAAATATTTAACGCTATCTGCTGCCAGCTTGCACCAAAGTCTGTTGATCTGTACAGAACATTTTCAGTGCTTCCCGCGATTATTTCATTGCCTGATACATCAGCTGCCCTTAGAAATGAAAGCGATGGAGTAGTTATTGCGTTCCAGTTGGCACCACCATTGGTAGTTATTAGTACCGAACTGCTCTCTCCAAAAGCGAAGCCTGTTGATGAATTAGCGAACTCTATTTTGTTCAGATTGAAAGTAACCCCTGAATTAAGTGCACTCCAGTTCGCTCCGCTGTTGGTTGTTTTTAAGATCATACCTCCGTTACCTGATATATATCCCGTAAGAGTATCAGAAAAGAAAATTGAATTCAGCTGCGCTCCTGCTCCGAGTATTCCTTCAGTCCATGAAACACCAAGATCGGTGCTTGATAGGTACCTGCCTGAGTCTCCCGCTGCCCATACCCGCGGTCCCGCTGCCGATATCCCGTTAAGGTCACCGGAAGTAATGAGAGTAGAAGTGTAAGATGTTCCCGCATTTGAGCTTTTCATAAAAATACCATCTTCACCTGCTGCATAAACAACCTGAACGCTTGGTGAGGTAATATCATTTAAAGGCTGAGAAAGAACAGGGGTAAGAAGGAAGAAGCTAAAAACTAAAATCGCTGAAATTGAGTTTAATTTTTTCATGGCATTGAGGTTTTAATTAAACGAAAATTTGGTAATTTAAAAATAGCATACAAATACGTGATAGGCAAAGATTTTTAAATAGTTTTGTTAAAAGAAAATAAGAATATTACGCCGAAATATAGCATAAAAAGTATCAAAAAAACGCAGTTTTCAAAGAAATTCTTGTGACAAATTCCATATTTTGTTAAATGACATATATTCAGTAAAACCATAATATTATGCGGGAATCTAAATTAACTGAAATGGTTAAGGGCATCAGCCCGGCGGAATTTAAAAGATTCGGTGAGTTCCTGAACTCTCCTTACCACAACAAAAGCAGAAAGATAATTCAGCTTTACGAGCTCATTAACTTCAGTTATGATGAGTTTGACGCAAATACTATTACAAATGAAAAGATCGCAAAAGCTATCTTCAGTGGCGAAGGTGATAAGGACCAGAACGTAAGAACCCTGATCAGCACATTCACATCACTGCTTGAAGAATTTTTGATTGTCGAAGAACTCAACAACAATGCACTGCACGGCAAAACATTCCTGCTTAAATCCCTCCGCGACAGGAACATACTGAAAACATTTGATATGGTCTCTAAGGAGATCACCGAAATTCAGCAGAAAGATTTTAACCGAAACACAGATTATTATTATAACGAGTTTACTTTTAAGGAAACATGGCTTAATTATCATGGTGAAGATCTTGATATGGACCTGGATAAAAGCTACCAGGATATGAGCGATAACACCGATCACCTGTTCATTGTAACAAAACTGAAAGTACTTAACACCGTTATAAGCAGAAAGATTTTATCAGGAATTTCAATTTACAAAACATACTGGGCAGTTGAAAATATTCTTAAGTATATCGAGAAGAACATTGATGATATCGAAAAGAATCACCCTATAATTTACTCTGAGTTCAAAATACTGATGATGGTACTTGAACCCGATACAGTAAAACATTTTCATGACCTTGAAAAGCATGTATTCCAGAATATTGCCCGTTACAATGAGGATGAGCTTGAGCAGGTTTACTACTCGCTTTCCAATTACTGCGTAAATAAAATAGCCCTTGGTGAAGATAAATTCGTGAACGAACTGTATAAGATACATTCCAATTTCGAAAAGACCGGTTTCTACGCAAAGAACAAAAACCTGCAGTACACAGATTTCATAGGGGTTATAATATGCGGACTGAACATGAAGCATATGAAGTGGGTTGAGCATTTCTTTGAAACTTACAAGGGCAATATTGCAAGCGAAGTGAAACGAGATACAATAAACCTTTCATCTGCGCTCATAGCGTTCCAGAATAAAAAGTATAAAGAGTGTGTTGGTTACCTGGGCAAAGTTGGATACAAATACACTTACTTTTACCTGAAGTCAAAGGAAACACTCATCAGGGCGTATTACGAGCTTGGTGAAATTGAATCTCTTGAAGCAGTTGTAGATGCCGCAAAGCATTATTTAAAACGCCACAGAGAAATGCTTTCAATTCATTACGATAGGTATATACTATTCCTTAACTATGTAATAAACCTTATGAAACTTGATAAGAAACAGAAACCCGAACTGAAAGTATTAATGAAGAAGCTGGATGAGAACAGAACAACAATTGCGCGTGAGTGGCTTATAGAAAAGATAATAGAAATGAAATAAGGCTTTTGGTAATTAACCCTTGAATTTTTTAAAGAGGTCGCTGTAACCGTTAAGGAATTCCGCGGAACTCATTCTTTTTTTACCTTCCATCTGCAGTTCAGTTATTTCAAGGAACTCATTAAGCGTAGATACATAAAGTTTCCCTTCTTTAACAAAAAATCTGCCCGGACCTTTTAAACTATCCCAATGAGATTTCGCTGAGCTGAAGATCTTGATAATTTTACCCTGGTATTCAGTAAATGCCCCGGGGTATGGCGAGAGTCCCCTGATAAAATCATACACTTTATCAACTGACTGGTCAAAATCAATTCTGCAGTCATCTTTAAATATCTTCGGAGCCGGGGTTGCTTCCCCGTTATTCTGCTTAAAGACCGGAGGTGCGCCGTTTGTGTTTTCAATAAGGTCAACCGTATCAAAAACCACATTTGCGCCAATGCTCATAAGTTTATCGTGAACTGTACCGGCAGTATCATCTGTCAATATATCAATACTTTTCTGCATAATAACGCTTCCGGTATCAACTTTTTCCTGTAGGAAAAATGTTGTCACACCGGTTTCCCTTTCACCATTTATCACTGCCCAGTTTATCGGGGCTGCGCCCCTGTATTTTGGCAGAAGTGATGCATGCAGATTAATTGAGCCGAATCTGGGAAGCTTAAAAATGTTCTTGGGAAGTATTCTGAAAGCTACAACTACAATAAGATCAGGTGAAAGGCTTTTCAATTCGTCAATGAACTCAGGGTCTTTAAGGCTCTCAGGCTGCAGTATTTTTAAACCTGCTTCTGCTGCGAACTTTTTTACATCACTCTGCGCCATGTGCTGCCCCCTGCCTTTTGGTTTATCAGGCACGGTCACAACAGCAGATATCTTATGGTGTGAATTTAAAAGGATGTTAAGTGAAGGTACTGCAAACTGCGGCGTACCCATAAATATAATATTCATTACTTGTGATGTTTTACTGAATGCTGCCCGGCGGTTTTTCCTTTTTTGGGAAGCTCTGCAAGCAGGTAATCAGTTTCAATTTCACCTTTGCGAATAAGATCCAGTTCAGGTTTCAGTATTTTCTTTTCATCTTTGTTCAGGTGGTCAATAAACAATACTCCGTTAAGGTGATCAATTTCATGCTGTGCCACCCTGGCAATAAATCCTTTAAGCTCAATATAATGCTTGTTCAGGTCAAGGTCCTGGTACTCAACATAAATTGTTTCAGGCCTGGTAACATCACCCCTTACATATGGAATACTCAGGCAGCCTTCTTCAAGTGTTATCTCGCCGTGAAAATCTTTTATAACCGGGTTTATTAAAGTCAAAGGTTCGGTCTTAAGTTTTTTCTTTTCTTCGGTGCGTGAAATATCAATTACAGTTAATGCCATATCGCTGCCGATTTGCGGAGCAGCAAGCCCTATACCCGAAGCTTTATGCATGGTATTGAACATACTGCCAACAAGCTCGATGAATTTATCATCAATTTTGGTGACCTTTTTGGTCTTTTTCCGAAGTACTTCGAATCCGTATGTGTAAATTGGTAATGTCTTCAATCTGCAAAAATATCCGTAATTGATTGAAAAATCAATTTACAAATTTTGCATACTCTCTTTCAGGGCTATACATTTCGTAGATATTGTTCTGCAAAGTAATATGAATCAGAAATATAGAAACTTATTTTTCAACACCGCAGCAGCTTATTGAGCAGATTATTTAAACCATAAATCCAAGTATTGAATTAGCGAAGATTTTAAGGTAAACTTACACCATTCTGTTAAGAATTTTCGTATATTTATAAAAGTAATAATTAAGTCATAACTATTAAATTGAGCAGCATTTTCAAGATCGCTTTGTTGGCAGCATTCAGTTTACTGCTGAATGCCGGAATTCTTTCGCAGGAATTGACCGGTAATGGATATCACGGCGAAATTAAACTTAAACTCAAAGATAAGTTCAGCCTGATAGATTCAACAACAAACACTACTATTCAAAAAAACAACAGCGGCTCCCAAAAGAATGTTCAGAAATACAGGATCAATTTTTTAAAATTCGGTGCAATAACCGGTGTGACAGCCGGCGCATTTCTATGGCTTCACAATTACCAGAAAAATGCTTGGTGGAGCGGACAAAGAGGCAAGTTCCATATACAGAATGACTGGGATTACGCTATGAGTGCGGATAAGACGGGACATTTTTTTGATGGCGCTCTTATTCAGGCTATTTACCGCGGTGCGCTTGAGTGGGCGGGTTTTTCACCGACTGCTTCGGTATGGCTTGGGGCAGCTTTCAGTATAGCTTACATGACCGATGTTGAAATTGAAGACGGCTTCGCAACTGACTGGGGATTTTCGATGGGAGACCAGATATGCAATGTTGCTGGTGCACTATATCCTGTTGCACAATACTACTGGAAACCTCTCAGAAGTTTTAATTTCAAATGGAGTTACTACCCTTCTGAAGAAATTACCAACGGCAAGAAAAACGGTGCATTCCTTGATGATTATAACGGGCAGACGATGTGGCTTTCTGTAAATGTGCACGATTTCCTCGGGAAGAAAGCGAAGAACTTCTGGCCCGATTACCTGAATATTGTAACAGGTTATGGAGTGAATCATTACACTGAATATGATAAACGCTACGCTGATTATTACGTGGGCCTTGATCTCAACTGGGAGCGCATTATTCCCGGTAATTCAAAATTCATGCTGTGGTTTAAAAATATAATTAATCACTTCAGGTTCCTCCCGCTTCCTGCATTAAGGTTCAATAAAGATGGCGTCCAATATATAGTTAACTGGTAATGAAAAAAATTATTGTTTTAATTGCTGTATCGGTATTATGTTTTGCAAATTTTTCGCACGCCGAAGATGTTTCCGGCGGCAGGAATAAATATGATCTTGGTTCAGTTAAACTTAAACTAAAAGATAAAAAGGAAACAGGTTATTACAAGCTGAATGCCGGTTCCCCCAAAAAAACACTGCAGGATATCGATAACAATTTTTACTTAAAAACCCCTAAGAAGATAAAACAATACAAAGCTGATCCGCTGAAGCTTACAATACTTGGTGTTGTTGGCGCTGGTGTGTTTACCGGATTTCATATATATTACTCCAACACGTGGTGGAAGGATAAACGCGACTATTTTAAATACGCAGCCGATGGCTATTACGCCAGGAATATGGATAAAGCCTCACACGTTTATACCGCGAATGTTTTCACGGTTGCGACTTCAGTCGCTTACGAATGGGCGGGAATTGAGCCCGGCAAGGCGCTGCTTTATGGCGCGTTAACTTCAATTGCGTATGAAACATATATCGAGATCAACGACGGCTTTGCGCCTAACTGGGGATTTGACTGGGGCGATATGGGAGCAAATGTTTTCGGGGCTGTTTACCCTTTCCTGCAGGAAGAGATAAAGCCGCTGAAACATGTTAATTTCAAATGGAGCTTTAAGCCCAACTGGATCAAATCCAAAACAGCAAGCGGGCAGGATGACCTGCTTGATGATTATACAAATATGACATTCTGGCTTAGTGTTAACCCGATGATAGTTTTCCCTAAATCGGTGACCAAAGCCAAATTTTACCCAAATTTCCTCGCTTTAGCGGTTGGGATGAGCATTAAGGATGCCAGCCATGTTTCAGGCAGCGGCAAAGCGCAGGTTGAGTGGTACTTATCATTTGACTGGGATGTAAATCAGCTTCCCGGAAAATCAGATTTTATGAAGAAATTGAAGAAAATTCTGAATTTTTATCATTTTCCTGCTCCCGCTGTAAAGATTTCT
>CAZQYL010000079.1:0-9970 GCA_964597425.1 uncultured Ignavibacteriales bacterium
GTATCTGTAAACCCATCAGTTTCTATTTTGTAAAAATACACGCCGCTTGAAAACTGCGAAGCATCAAATGTTACTTCATAACTTCCCGCTTTCTTGAAATCATTTTCCATATAAATCTCTTTTCCCAGAATATCATAAACTTTGAATGAAACATTCGCATCAGCAGGCAATTCGTATTTTATTTTTGTTACCGGGTTGAACGGATTTGGATAATTCTGGCTTAAACTGAATTCTGCGGGATGATTTGAATTTGTAGTGTTTATAATTGTGAGGGGCTGATTATATTTAATAACTAATCCGTATTTATAAATACTGTCTATCGTAAATCCGGAAACGTAAATATTATTATTGTAAGTTTTGATATCGTTAGCTGCATCAATATTATTACCGGTTCCGTTATATACAGACTGCCACGTCATAGTACCGGCAATGTTATACTTCCTGATACTTACATCAAATGTTCCTGTAATATATTCGGGACCGCAAAAGAACACGTTATTTTCTTTATCAATTGCTAATCCTGCCGGGTAACCCGATGAGCCCGAACCTGTATTCAAATTCTTCTCCCATAGAAATGTTCCGTTTGAATCATATGCTGCAACAAAATTCCATAACGAAGAAGGACCCGGATACTCACCTGCTATGAATACATTTCTAAACATATCAATACCTACTGAATATGGAATGTTCGAGGTTCCTGTGTTATATCTTTTACTCCATTTCATTACACAATTATTATCAAACTTAACTATGACTGTTCTGTTTACTGTACCTGAATCGATATAACAGGCTACATAAATATTATCAAGGCTATCGATGGCCATATTTTGGTAATGAGGCTTCCATCCTGCCGGAGCCTTGTATATTCCACTGGATAATATGACGCCTGCATCACTGTATTTGCATACTTTTAATGAATCAGTATCATATAGCTCAGCTGCAATAAAAACATTTCCTGAACGGTCGCATTTAATAAAATCCATATAGTATGCATATGTATTAACACCAGGGAATACAGGTGTGATTTTCTTCCAGATCATAGTGCCGGCTGCATTGAATTTATACAGATCTTCACTGAATCCCCAGTCCCTTACAAATACATTGCCGAGTTTATTTATTTTTATATCAATAGGTGTATGATAGTTTGCAGGGTCATCATTATATACAATAGCCCACTGCCTGCTGCCATCGGTTTTGTATTTTAAAAGTATCATATCATAACCCTCAATCGTTTCTTTTGTACCTCCTGCGTAAACATTCCCTGAATCATCAACAGCTAATGCCGTTGGTGTTTCAATTCCATATAATGAATCGTTAAAATGTTTAGCCCATTGCAGTACACCTGACTGGTTATACTTGGTCAGCGTTATATCAAAACCTGTTTGAACTACCTGGGTTGATGATAATGAAAATATATTTCCCTGCTTGTCAATTTCTGTTCTTAATATTTCACTGCCAAAAGTTCCGCTTCTAAGATATCTCGAAGCCCATTCCTGTGTTTGTGAAAGTGAAGTAAGCTGGTACACCATAAAAAAACAAATAGCGTAAATTAGTTTTGTCCTCATAATTTTGTTTTCTTTTTTTGTTTTATAATATTTACTTAATAAATAACATTTTCTTAGTTTCTCTGTAAGTTCCTGAAGTAAGTGTATAAAAATAAACTCCGCTGGAATACCCCGAAGCGTCAAAGCTTACATCATAATTTCCGGGTTTTAAATTCTGCTGAACCAATGTATTGATAAGCCTTCCTGAAATATCGTAAACTTTCAAACTTGTCTCTCCATTATAGTCTGCAGGAATACTGAAATTTATCTTTGTTGAAGGATTAAAAGGATTTGGATAGTTTTGCTTTAAGCTGTGTACCCCGGGGATATTATTCCCTTCCGAATTGATACCTGTTAAACTGCTTAATAATATTTTATAAACACCGTCACCATAAGTACCGGCATATAAATATGTTCCATCGCTTACTAATGCCCTTGTATCATTGTAAGGCAGATTTGAAGTATAGTTAACCCAGTTAAGCCCTGCATCAGTGCTCTTGAACACTCCCTGCGCTGTAGCGCAAAAGATATTAGAAGCATATACATAAACACAGTTAACCCTGCCTGCAAGCAGACCAGTATTCAATCCGCTCCATAAAGCTCCTGCATTGCTGCTGGAATAAAGTCCGCTATCGCTCGAGGCATAATATTTCCCTGAGCTGAATGTTATACTGTTTATTTTTTTTGATGGTATACCCGTATTGGATAAGTTCCAGTTTGCGCCTTCATCTGTACTTTTATATATTTTTCCCGAATCAGCACCTGCGAATAATGACGTACCATCTGAATATATTGAATATATTTTCTTTGAATTAATCCCGTTGCCTGAATATATCCAGTTGACTCCTTCATTTGTTGTTTTATAAATACTGCTGTCTGTTCCTGCAAAAATATTCAAAGCAGCAGATAGGCATAACGCCCTTACAGTCAGGTTACTTAAACCTGAATTCCTTTGGATCCAAAATGAGCCGGATCGTCTGAAGAAACCGCCATTCTTCGTTCCGCAATACATAACTGCACCCTGCCTTAAATATGACATAGTTTCATGATCATACAGTGATGTATTCAGATAAAACCAGTTTGAATCTGTTCCCGTAATAGCCCTGTTTGTTATGCCTCCTGCATAATGGCCTGCATATAATGCCGTGTTGTATATTTCAAGCGAATGAATAAGTGTACCAGGTAAACCTGCGCTGCATTTTATCCAGTTTGCTCCGTTATCTGATGATTTAAAAACTCCTCCATTTTGGATAACAACATAAACTACCCCGTTCTTCTTACTGAAATCCATTACTTCTCTTGTAAGTAAACCTGAGTTATCCAGTGTAAAGCACTGGTTCCAGTTTACACCATTATTTAAAGAGCGCGACAATCTTTGCCATGAACCTGCTATTACAGTCTGACCATCTGCAATTACATGGAATGCGCCTACAGGATTGCCTGAATTTATACTGCTGAAATTTGCTCCCCCGTTGCTGCTGTAAAATACTGCAGCATTATTTATTGTGTAGACATTTTGACCTTCTGCAAATACATCATATGAAAACGCTGTTATTGGGGTGCTTAGCCAGTTAACACCATCATTTGTTGTATAAAATAACCCCTGGTTTGTTGCTGCATAAAGATTTGTGCCGTTAGATGCCAGCTTATAACTTCCGCTTATAGTTAATCCGTTTGTTATTTCAAAAAATGATACACCATCATTAGTGCTTTTGTATACTTTTGAATCAGTTAATGCATATATATTAGCATTCGGGTACACAAATGACCTTATTATTGTTCCTCCCGGAATACCATTGTTCAGGTAAATCCAGGTCTTTCCGTTATCGGTACTTTTTGAAATAGTGTTTGAAAAATCAGTAAGGTATATATTATTATTTTTTACAAGCAGCTGAATTGTCCTGAGAAATGATTTATTATTCTTCCAGCTTGCCCCGTCATCAGTTGAATAGAAATAACCATCTTCATAAGTACCGCAATACAATACACTATCTGTCTGGTGAAGGCAATATGCTCGGTATCCCGAAAGAAGATAATTAGCAGACTGCCATTGTGAAAATATTGTACCTGTATTGAATAGTGATACCGCAGCCAGAATCAATGCGAATATTTTAAATGATCTCATTTTTTCGTTAATTAATTCACTATTATTGAATATTTATTGCCTGTTGTTATGCTTGTTGATTGTTTCATTAACGGATATAGATATCCCGTGAAGATTATATCTTCAATTTTTTATTGATTTTTTATCTGGTCCAAATCGTAAAGGATTTTTATGATATAAACTCTATATCATCATTTTACTTCCTGTCATATTTCAGGGTACAAAGTCCTTTCACGCCATCTTTAAGATAAATTTTCATCCAAAGAGTAATCGTATTTACATTGACTCCAAGAGTCTCCGCAATTTCAGTATTTGCATGATCTTTTGCCCGCATCATAACAGCATTCAGCCGTTTTAAGACTTTTGCCTGTTTTTCAATTTTCTGCCTGTTCAGGATCTCTTCTGCTTCAGCTTCTGTAATTGTAATTTTATAACTCATAATTTTTTATTGTGTACAAACATACAATCTAAAATATAGATTCTGCAAAGAGAAATTTTAACAGTTGTGACCAAAAAATAATTTAGCTTAATAGCTGAAATACATACATTTAATGCAAATTCTTTATTATTTTGCGCTTCAATTGTGACCAATATTGTATATATGAAAAACTATAAATTCGTTTCTCTACTCAAAACATTCACTAAAGATGAAATTTCTAAGTTCGATAAATTCCTGGATTCGCCCTATTTTGGTATTAAACCATATACTAAACCTTTTTATAAGGAATTAAAAAAATATTACCCGTCTTTTGATGATACATTCTCAATTGAAAAAATATGGACTCGGGTATACGTTGATGAAGTGTATAATGATACAACTGTAAGGAAAATTATGAGCCTTCTTGCAGGCTATGCTGAAGAGTTTTTTAAAACAGAATATTCTTTAGCTGAAAGTACCCGCAGAAAAATTGAAACTGCTCAAATTTACATATCTAAAGACCTCTATAACTATGCAGGTAAACTGCTTGATGAAGCTGAATCAGAACTACTTAGCTCGTCTACTCATGATTTTGAGCTTTTAACATATCTTGAAGGCATCAGAATATATTATAATGTTCAGGCAGTTTCTCAAAAACAGGCCGCGCCTCATGTTTTCACTTCAGCTCGTTTTAGTTTACTTGATTTTATTAACAAGTATTCTGATTCTCTGTACTATGCTTATATGAACAGGCAGAGATACAATATTGATTTTTCAGATAATGATATGGTTAGAGTTATGAAAATGCTCGATACTTCAAAACTGAAAGATTCAGCCTCAGGCAATATTTATTCGGTTTATTACAGGATTTTTTACGCCTTGAGAAAAATTATTATAGAAAACGACAAAGAATACCTTAATACTTTTTATAATGATTACTTACATTTCGAAAAGACTCACAGCAAAAAAGACAGCCTGCATAAAACTTTAAGCCGAAAAATTTTAAGACTGCTAGGAAATCTTGCTGCATTTGAACCCGGCTTTGAAAAACTTTGGTTTGAGATCAGGAAAACTGAGTCAGAAAAGAATCTTCTGCATACATATATATCCAGCTTTATATTAAGAGACTACCTTGTTGGCATATTACCTGCATTTTACATAGATGAAATAAACTGGGCAAAAAAATTTGCCGATAAATATTTGCAAAAAATGCAGCCACTGCAGGCATTGGATGCAAAAGAATTTACTGACGCTAACATTCTATACCTTGAAGGTAAATATGACGAAGCTCTTAAATGCACAATGAAGATCAGCGCAAAGGATTACCAAATGGGACTCCTGATCAAAATTCTTCAGTTAAAAATATATTACGATAAAAGCGACTTAGAGCCTGCTTTCGGGATACTTGACGCTTATTATCATTATGTGAGGGAAAATAAATATATATCAGGTGAAATCGAAAACCGGCATACTCCTTTTGCCGATAACTTCAAGAAACTTCTCAAAGCAGCAGGCAGCGGTAACAAAAGAATTATTGAGATGAGTTTACACGAACTCAATAAAATTAACTTTTTTGATAAACAATGGATAGTTAACAGGTATAATTTACTTCTGAAAAAATAAAAAACCTGCAAGGTCATTGAGATCTTGCAGGTTATAAATACATCTTAAGCTATATGACTTTTGCCTTCTTGACTTACTCTGCTTAGGCAGAGGAAGTTTTACTTTACAAGAACCATTTTCTTTGTATCAACAAAACCTTCTGTTTCCAACTTATAAAAATATACACCACTGGAATAACCCGATGCATCAAAATTTATCTCATAACTTCCGGGTTTCATATTCTTCTGTAAAATTGTTTTCACCAGCCTGCCTGATATATCGTAAATATTCAAACTGACTGACCGGAGGTCAGCGCCTGCTGATGGAATCGAAAATTTAATTTTTGTCGATGGATTAAATGGATTAGGATAATTCTGCGAAAGCGAAAATTCTTTCGGAATCTCATTACTTACAGGTTCAATACCAATAGGATTTTCTATCAGGTCTCTTTCATAAATTCCGCTGCCGTGCGTTGTTGCCCTGATGTTGCGGCTAGTGTTAACTACTGTCAGATCGAACACCAAAGCATATGGCATTCCGGTTGCAAATGTGAACCAGTTTGCGCCTGCGTTTGTGCTCACATATACGCCAAGATCGTTACCAACGTAAATATTCTGCTGGTAAAGCGGGTCAATGCAGACTGTCTGGTGCGGAATATCAGGCAGGTTCCCTGAAATATTCTGCCAGGCTGCGCCGCCGTTTGTTGTGCGGTAAACATGCCCTGTACCAAATCCGCCGAAAGTTGCATATACTATCATAGAATTATTCGGGTTAACGTGAATATCAGTCGGGTAGCGGTTAGGCAATTGTCCGTTGGATACATCGGTTAAAGTATTTCCTGTTAATTTAAAGATCTTCGCATCCTGGCCGTTGGTAACAGGTATGGTACCAATATATACCGTATCACTTGATGTCGCAGAGGCATCCATTGACAGCGCTTTTGAGCCAAATGAGCCAACGCTTACCCATGAGCCGCTTCCTGTTGTTGATTTGTATAAGTTTATTCCGCCAACATACATTATGTTCGGATTGGTGCGTGTTGAAATATATGGCGCAACGAAACAATAATTAGAAGAATTGCCTGCACCCGGCGGTCCGATGTTAGACCAGCTGACTCCCCTGTTACCTGAACGGTAAATATCACCGTAAGTATATTCTGTATAACATACATTATCATTTTGCGAATTAACAGCGCACCACATACCATCACCTACGAAAGTTTTATACCACGCAGTTGTACCCTGGTAGAAGGCCGAACGGTTATCCTGAAGACCGCCAATACAGAAAATGGAATCCTGCATAGAGTTGCCGAATCCGGCATAAAATTGTGAAGTAACATAGCCGCCATTGCAGGAATAATACGTCTCGCCAAAATCATTTGAACGGTAGAGACCTCCATCTGTAATGCAGTATAATTTATTCGGGTCCAGCGGATTTGAAATAAAATAATGATGGTCAGCATGCGCAAAATTACTTGAGGAGCTCTCCGGCTGTCCGGGCGGCGTTGCGCCTGTATTCCACGCCGACCAGTTTGATTTAGTCGCAAAACTTGTTCCTCCGTTTACGGATTTAACAAGATCAATTGTACCGACAACAATCTGATTTGGGTCGTTGGCTTTTACCAAATGCGCATTATTGAACCACCCTTGATTGCCAATACCAACTCCTGTGGTCTTTAGTGTCCACGATGTTCCCGCATTGGTGCTGGAATAATAACCAACATACGAAAGATCATTTGCAATACTTGCATAAACAAAATCCGGGTTGCCTTTGTAAAGCTCAATTGTGGTTTTACCTGTCCATGATGCCGGCAATCCTCCTGTTAACTTCGTCCACGAAGTGCCTGCATTGGTTGATTTGTATATACCAACATTTGCATTGGGAACGTTGTTGGTTAAATTACCAATTGATACATATAGTACGCTTGTATCAACAGGATTTATTTCCATATCCATTGCCATCTGGTAGTTAAGCACCTGGAACCAAGTTGAACCCGCATTGATCGATTTCCATACACCCTCGGTAGTCGCTGCATAAACAGTATTCCTGTTTTTCGGATTCAGTATTACACTCCACACACCCCGCTGGTTATTGTATGACCAGTCGAGTGATTTAACCCATGAAGTGCCGCCATTGGTGGTTTTTAAAATCCCGATGCCGTACATGCCGCGAGTAACGCGTATATCAAGCCCGTTTTGCGAATACTGGTAACCGTAACTTTCACCCGTGCCTATATAAATTGTTTGCGGGTTGGCTGAGTCAATTGCTATTGAACTGACCGCAAGTGATGGATATCCTGTTTCGATGAGAGTCCATGCATTTGCGCCTAATCCGCCTGTTACTGATTTCCACAGCCCGCCTGATGCTGAACCCATATATAATGTCGCCGTATCTGTTGGGCTGAAAGCCATACAAAGACTTCTGCCGCCAATGTTATTGGGTCCTATCGACTGCCACTGTGTTGGAGAATCATACACAGCGTCATAACTTGGCATGGATTTGGAATGTTCATACCCTGCGAAAAATTTATCCTGAGGAATGTCACTATCCGGGAATGACCTGATCTGGCTCATAAGCTGCATTGATTCCATTACACCCGAAGGTTTGTTGGGATCTTTTTTTTCAGCTATTGGTAAACGCTTGCCGTTTTCATCAATTGTTATTTCCCGGGTTTGGAAATTCCCAAAGAGAAAGTAAAAGAGAATAACAGATAAGAACAAGGTTAATGCTATAAATATTGTGTATTTATTTTTCATTTGTGTTCATTAAATAGAAACAATTCAGTACGATTTTCTTAATAATAATGTATAAAGGATAAATTTACAATTGAATAAGCCATTTCAAAACTAACCAATGCGGTTAGTTTTTTAACTGAGCAAGTTCCCTAAGAAACTGCCAGTTATATAGACCTGTATCGTGCCCGTCTTTCCATTTCAGCTGAATGGCATAATTGCCCACAATTTCAGCTTTTTCAAGCATGAATGATTCTGCTGTAAGAGGCTCTTTATTCATGGGGGTATATTTATAGAGCAGCACTTCTTCACCGCTGCATCCTGCGCAGGGGCAGTGCTCGCGCAGTAATTTTGCCGGCACATCGAATTCCATTCCGTCATCAAATGAAATATGGAATGTGGAGTTATCGGGGTTTCGTTTAAATTGAGTAAGTATCATTGGGTATAAATCAGCTCATTTCTAACATTTTCTGAATCGGTTTCAATGCTCTTACGCGAATTTCTTCATCAAGTGTAATTTCGGGTTTGCCGTCTTTCATGCACAAGTAAAGTTTTTCCATGGTGTTAAGTTTCATGTAGGGGCACTCATTACATGCGCAATTTGCATTCGGCGGCGCGGGAATGAATTTCTTCGAAGGCGAAGCCTTCTGCATCTGGTAGATTATGCCCTCTTCTGTGGCAACAATGAATTCATTTGCGGCGCTTTCTTTTGTAAAGTTAAGCAGTGCACTTGTTGAGCCTACAAAATCAGCCCTGTTCAGCACAACTTCTTCACACTCCGGATGCGCAATAAGCAGCGCATTTGGATATTCAGTCTTAAGCCCGATTATTTTTTTATCACTGAAAGTTTCATGGACAATACAGCTTCCGTCCCAAAGCAGCATATCGCGCCCGGTTTTTTTAATTATATAGCGACCTAGATTCTTATCCGGCGCGAAAATTATTTTCTGTTCTTTAGGTATCTGCTCAACTATCTTTACTGCATTTGATGATGTGCAGATAATATCACTCAGCGCCTTAACGGCTGCGGAGCAGTTTATATAACTAATCACCAAATGATCAGGATGTTCTTCACGGAATTTTTTAAACAGCGGCGCGGGGCAGCCTTCGGCAAGCGAGCAGCCTGCGTTTAGATCAGGCAATAATACTTTTTTTGTCGGATTCAGTATCTTGGCGGTTTCAGCCATAAAATGAACGCCGGCAAATACTATTACATCAGCTTCAGTTGATGCAGCGCGGCGTGATAGCTCAAGTGAGTCGCCGATGTGATCCGCAAGGTCCTGAATTTCTGATTCCTGGTAATAATGCGCAAGGATAACTGCATTCATCTTCTTTTTTAATGCAATTATCTCTTCTTCCAGGTTAAGCGGCGATAGATCTATAACGGGTTTATTTAATGTAGTTTCCATTTTTAATATTTCTTTACTTCAGGGTCAATCCTGTCATGCCATGCGTGAATACCGCCAAGCATGTTTTTTACGTTACTGTAACCGGCATTATCCTTCAGGTATAAAGTCACGTGGTGTGAACGGTTGCCTGTTCTGCAATATACAATTATTTCGGTATCTTT
>CAZQYL010000080.1:0-9811 GCA_964597425.1 uncultured Ignavibacteriales bacterium
TGGATCGGTTTATCGCTAACCGGATCAAACTGAATATCTTTTAAAATACAGTTCTGGGCTTTTTCTGCGCCTTCGATCTGCAAATTTATTATTCTTACTTCCGATGTATATACGAAAGGATTTAATGCTGTATCTTTAACGCTTATCGCTACTGCAGGTGAATTTTTAAAATAAAATACACCGGGAATAAAACCCTTTTTCCTTGCAGTCTTGGTAGTTGAGTTACCCAGATCTTCTCTTTTCTGAGCAGATAAATTCACTGTAGCCATTATATAACCTTTTTATTAAATTGTTTAGCGGAATTGTTACAAACCACAAAAATAGCTAAAAATTGCTTTTTAGTCAATTGAAAAGGCTGTATAGTAGGGCAAATCCTATAAATAATCTTATTACTTAAATTTATGAATATTAATATTTTATATAATCACAACACCGGCTACTAACGACTGTTAGGCGCGTATCCGTTTCTGAGTTTTTCTATACCCTCAATTAATCTCGTAATTCATAATTCGAAAACCGTAATTTTCTTTCAGAATCTCCAGCTAAAACCAAGTACTGGCAGCCTGAAAAAATGTCTGAATTCTTCCTGTTCATTTCTGCCGAAGTTCCAGCCGTACTGGAACAGGTTTTTCCTGTCAAGAACATTCAATACTTCAATGTAAACTGTAAGATCAGTCTTCCATGGATGCAGTTGCTGCTCGATCCTCACATCAAGCCTAACGTACTCCGGCATTCTGCCTTTGTTATACTCTTCCAGTATAAATATCCCGTGACCATAGTGCTGCGAAACCACCTGGTCATAAGGAGTATATGGTCTGCCCCCGGTATATTTGAAATGTCCGCTTAAACTCAGCCCGAATTTGAATTTATAACCCGCGATGAGATTAAGCTGACTTCCAACGTCAAATTCAAGAGGCTGATAATCACCAACAAGCGAAAGGAACTTTGAGTGTGAAAAAGAATACGCAGCGCTCCAGTATAACCCGCTGCCTGAGTTTTTCTTTTCAAGCACCACGTCTACCCCTGTATAATATCCTTTTCCGGCAGATACCGCCTTATCCAGGAAATTAGGATATAACGAGACTCCGTTATTTATAAAAATGTAATATGGATTGTAAACGCTTACCGGATAATTGTAATACTGCTTAAGATATCCTTCGGCAGATAATTTAATGCTATAACCGGGAAAGTACTCTATCCCCAAAACTGCTTCGTCGCACCTGATATAATCCAGATCACGGTTTTCGGGGTAGGTAACAAGCCAGCTTAGCTCGGGTGCCTGGAAATATATGCCGGCGTTTGCTGTAATATTAGTATTATCCCACAGCCTGAATAAAGCCCCGAACCTTGGTGATACAGAGTATGGCCTGTTCATATATGCAAAATAATCCAGCCTTGCACCTGTATTAAGTGTCAGCCTGCCATTTACAAGTGTTGATGTTATATTGATACCGCCGTAGAGTTTAACAGTTTTAACTTCAGTATCTATGTTCATTCCCGGCACAAAAAAATTTGATTCATTTATTGTGTTAGAGTGATATACTTTGAATTCCGAAAAATAATATTTTAATCCGGTTACTATATCAGCATCAAAATACCTGCTCAGATGAAATGTAAAACTCTGTGCCGAAGATACATACCTGTCCTTTATTTCAAGATCATATAACTGGTACCTAACATCATATTTACTAATTGAATACCCTGTAACAGAGCTGAACTTATGCTTTTTTTCTTCTCTTGAATATTTTACTGAACCGTTAAAAAGTACCATATCTACAGAATCATATTTGTTGCCTGTCATGTTCTGATATGCTTCAGCATGGTCAATAACATATAATCCCGTAAAGGAAATATCCTCGTTGCGTGATAACCGGAAATTCAGTTTGCCGTTAAGGTCCCAGTAATCGGGCAGCAGGTCAGTTGCAAGTTTATCTTTAACAAGTTCAAAGTAACTTTTCCTGGCGGCAAACATATATGAGCCATTTTTTGTCAATGGACCTTCAAGAAATCCGCCGAAACCGGTTACTGAAATATTTATATCACGTATATGTTTGTTTTTATTTCCTTCGCGAAGCTTGATATCCATTACACTTGAAAGCTTATCGCCGTATCTCGCCGGGAACCCGCCTGTGTAAAAATCCACTTCACCTATAAGTTTGGAATTTATATAACTCAATGCACCGTTTGATGAACCCGGCGGACCGTAGTGGTTCGGATTCGGGATTTCGAAACCGTCGATAAGTATCAGGTTTTCAAAAGGTGCGCCGCCGCGTACAAGTAGCTGGTTGTAATTATCATTGCCCGTTACCACACCGGGAGCTGTGGTATAATACTTTATAACGTCCTCAAATGAGCCGGGATTCTTCCTTATCTCTTCATACTGTGTATTAAAATAACTTGTGCTTACATCAACTGCTTTCTTATAGAATTTGGCGTCAACATCAATTGTATCAGTATGAGACTGAAACATCGAAAGTTTTATATGAAGTTCAGCGGAGCTTTTTATTTCAGAAAGGTTCACGGTAGTGATAAAACTCATGTAACTATCCATACTTACAGTAACAGTATATATCCCCGGCTTTTCAATAGAAAAGCTGAACTTTCCTTCTTCATCTGAGAAGGCACTTCTGTTCATGCCGTATAACTCCGCTTTTACATTTTGTAAAGGATTACCTGAAGAACTATCTGTTACATAGCCCGAAATACTGTATTGAGAGAACAGTATATCTCCTGAAATGGCGATCAAAAAGAATAATAAGGAAATGACTTTCGGCATATTACCGTGTATTTATAAATATATTTTTATAATTTACATACAATAATATGAATAAATTTACAAAATCCCTGTCCATTTATTTCTTACCTGTATTAGGGCTTATTTTCTATTCCTGCATAGATGCCCCGGTCTCTCCCGATGGTAACCGCATTACCGGAGCGCTTTACGGTAAACATGATAAATTATCTGTAAACCTTTATAGTGATTATTTCATAAGCATTGGAAACGCACCGTTATATTTGATAGAAGGTACCCCCGAATTTTCTTTAAATAGTTTCACTGTACCATATGACCTGGTGATAAATGAATTTTACGGTAACCTGATATACAAATATGAAGGCATAAAAATAAATAATACAAAGCCGCTTTTTCTGGATCCGCATGCCCCGGAATCTCCCGATTGGTTAGGGTATTCTGATTTTGTAGTAAGATTACCGGTATCTAAACATATCAGAACATTTTACCTGAAGGTCATTTCAGAAGATAAATTCTACCAGCAAAATTATAAGTATGTTATTGGACCCGGAGATACACTGGTTGGTGTTTGGTTTCATTACCCGGATATTACCCGGAAATTTTCAGGTAAGATCATGTTTCTTCAGGAAGAGGTAACCGAGGAACGCATGCTCGAATTCCCGAAATACGGAATTAAATCCCTGGATGAAGTTACATTCGACCGCATCGAATTCACTGAATCAGATATTTCTTATGACCCGCAGGAAGTGACCAGAACTTTCAGGAATTCAGTTCCTGAAGGATCATACGATTACAGAAGTATTGTATCACTTACTTTTGGAGGACACGATAATGGATCTGATATGAACATCTACGAAGGAATAAGAAATGGCATGGAGTTCACAATGCCGCTGCTTCCTTTGAATGATCTCAGATATAAATATATTGGGGGGTATCAAACGGGGGCATATATGGGTTATGCATCTAAAGAAGTAGTTCTGAACCCCGGGGATGAAGTCAATATTATTCACAAAGCACCGCCAGCCATTATTTCACCTGAGGATAATGCTGTTAACATTTACGGGAATGATGTTTTTAAAATTAACGATGATAATCAGCAGGGCGTTTACATTTACGAATTTGTTGTACTGCGGAATTTTGGAGTTTACAAGCATCTAAAATACTACACAACAAAAAAAGAGCTTAAATTTTCAGATATAACATGCCGCGGTTTTGAAATGCAGCCAAACAGCACGTATTACTGGTGGGTTTACAAACTGCCGGGATTTCAGGATATTGATAAATTGCTGGCTGTACATTACTTAAAGGATAGCAGGTATAACGATCTGGAACTTAGCCAGGTAAGGAGCTTTACCACCGGTCCCTAAACACTTTTCCCCGGCTTCAGCCACCCTTCTTTTCTGTACCACTCAATGGTATCTTTAAATCCTGCTTCAAGTGTGAATGACTCTTTAAAGCCAAGCTCCCGCTTTGCTTTTTCAATTGAGCATATCCAGTACCTTTGCGTAAGCTCTCGTGATTTTTCAATGTTAAGTACAACGGGCTTGGGCGAAAAGAATCCAAACACCTGCGAAAAAAACGCAGTTGTCTTTACGGCAAAATGGGGAATTGTAAGCTTAACGGTTCTTCTGCCCAGCAGTTTCTTAGTGATTTCGCCAACATCACGCCAGTTGTAAAACTGCTCTGATGAAATGAAATAAATACTTGATGATGATATTTCCTTTTCACCCGCGAGAATGAATCCGCGCACAAGATCAACCCCATGAATAAGGCTTACCAGTTTATTATCAAATCCTATCATTGGCTGTAAACCGCGGCTCATTGATTTGAAGTACTCGTATATGGCATAATCCCTTGGACCGTAAACAGCAGGGGGTCTAACAATAGTGCAATTGAACTTATCAAAAAATCCCATAACAACTTTTTCAGCTTCAACCTTAGATCTTCCGTACGTTGTCAACGGAAAATAATCCCTGGTTTCATCTATCGGCTTGCCGTCAAATGAGGGACCAACCGCAGCTTGTGAGCTTACATGCACGAATTTTTTTAATCCCGGGTTGTATTTGTAACACGCCTCCAGCAGGCTCTTAGTCGCGTCAACATTTCCGCGGTAGAATTCTTCTTTCTTCTTTGCAAATGTTACTCCCCCAACATGGTATATATAGTCAACATCACTGATCGCTTTTTTCAGCACATCATCAGTGAAGAGATCGCCTTCAACAAACTCGACCGGTTTATCTTTCAGCCACTTGGTACTGCTGTTCTTCCTGATAAGCGCCTTAACTTCATAATCTTTCTTCAGCAGCTCATCTATTAAATGAGAGCCTATGAATCCTGTACCGCCTGTTACAAAAACTTTAGCCATTAGAAATTATCCAGTCAATTGGTAATTATTTGATATTATGACAATGTAAGTTCACTAATATAGATATTTTAAGCACACAATATCTCCAAAAGTGTTTTTCCTTGTTATAATTTCATAAATAAAGTAAATTAGTACTCAAACATATTCAATTTATTACGTAAATTCAATTTATTACGTTATTTCAATTTATCAGGCATTTCCTATGCCAAAAAAGGAGCTTTTTTAAGTGGCAGATCTATTTCAGAAGTGTTTTGAGTTCACAAGAGCAGATGAGGTTAAAAAATCAGGGCTTTATCCCTATTTCAGACCAATTGAGGAAAATGAGGGTCCGGTTGTACAGATAGAAGGCAAAAAGATGATCATGGCCGGTTCAAACAATTACCTTGGCTTAACAGCCCATCCTAAGGTAAAAGAAGCTGCGATAAAAGCAGTTGAAAAGTACGGCACAGGCTGCAGCGGCTCGCGTTATTTAACGGGTACTTTAGACCTGCACATTGAGCTTGAAAAAAGAATGGCGAAATTTTTCGGTACTGAAGCCGTTCTGCTGTTTTCAACCGGTTACCAGACCGCACAGGGTATTATTCCAACACTTGTGCAAAAAGGTGAATATGTTATTTCAGATAAAGATAACCATGCTTGCATAGTAGCCGCGGACCTGATGGCAAAAGGCGCTTTTGCGGAATTTAAGCGCTACAAGCATAACGATATGGACGACCTCGAAGTGGTATTGAACAAGATACCTAAAGATAGAGGCATACTTATCGTATCAGACGGAGTATTTTCAACCACCGGTGAGATTGTTCACCTGCCAAGAATGGTAGAGCTTGCCGAAAAGTTCGGCGCCAGAATATTAATAGATGACGCTCATTCAGTTGGCGTAATTGGTGTCGGCGGAAGAGGAACCGGCTCTCACTACGGTTTGATGGATAAAGTGGATATGACAATGGGCACATTCTCGAAAACGTTCGCTTCATTGGGCGGATTTGTTGCGGGCTCAGAACGTGTACTGAATTACATTAAGCATCACGCGCCTGCGCTTATCTTCAGCGCTTCACCAACACCGGCAAGCGTAGCTGCAGCTATGGCTGCCCTGGAAATTCTTGAGGCTGAACCTGAGAGAATTGATAGACTCATAGCAAACGCAGATTATATGCGCGCGGGATTAAAAGCCCAGGGTTATACTATCATAGAAGGTGTTACCGGTATTGTTCCGGTAATACTGGGCGATTTCCAGAAGACGCTTATTTTCTGGAGAAAATTATTCGATGCCGGCGTATTTACAAATGCATTTGTACCGCCGGGCGTGCCGCCGCATCTCTCGATGCTGCGCACATCATACATGGCTTCCCATGAAAAAGAGCATCTTGACAGAATGCTCGAACTCTTTGGCGAAATTGGCAAAGAGCTTGAATTAATAAAATAATATTTTAAGGTTAATACAGAATATATTATTCTTTTATCACATAAATTATCGTTAAACTTCAATTATATCACACAGCCCACGACTATTAGTCGTGGGTTTTTTATAAAACAATTTAAAAAACCGTTTTAACGGTTTATATCACAAATGAAATATTTACTTATACTTTTAATCTCCGCAATACTCATATCATGTTCCAGGGAAGATACTCCTCAAACACAGCAAAAGGTTACACAGGATGATAACGAAAGTCCCGCAGATACAAATTTAACCGCCGAAGAAAAATTCTCCGCGGCAATTCTGGTTGATTTCCTGAACGATAGTGATGATGAGGATCTTGGTTCATTCCTTGAAACCGAAATATATAAAATGGGAGCAACTTATAACGGCGCATCGGTAGTTGAAGTAACACCTAGTACCTGGCTTGTATCACTTGAAAAGGACGGCAGCGTAAAAAATTATTTACTGCAGAAGTACGTTGACCTGAAATCGAATGAGTATTACTTCTCATTCAAAGAAACCACATTGAATCTTACAGATGTTATTTCACGGGTAAAACCCAAAATCTCCGCCGGCGAGTAAAATAATCAACCCTCATTCCCAATCCGCCGGGGCGGACCAGTTCGGGAATGTTTTTTAGTGTGACCAAAAGCCTTTTGTCATTCCATATTCGCATGCTCGACCATAATACACCTGTTCTGCACAACCTTTATCCCTGTATCCTCAAGCAGCTTTGCTGCGTTATCATTATATATTCCTAACTGGAACCATACATACTTTGGCTGAGGAACCATGTGCAGTATTTCAATAGCATGTTCATCCAAAAACTCCGGTCTGCGGAAGATCAGCACCATATCAATGGGGTCAATCAAATGATTCACCTTATCTATTACATTCTGCCCGAAGAGCTCAGTTCCTTCAAGTTTTGGGTTTACCGGAAATATCATATAATCGTGCTTCTGCATGTATAAAGGTACTTTATATGCATATTCCCATTCATCTTTTTTGGCACCAATAACCGCAATAGTTTTGGTGTTTTCAAGCATTTCTTCAATAATCGTCATAATATTTTACTTAATTATAGATACAAACAGATTAATTGCTGATTTTGTTCTGAAATTAGAGTCTTCTAAACCTTCCAGGTCTCAAAGACCTGGAAGGTTTAGTCACTTCACCCGTACCCTAAAACCCTTTTGCATTGAATTTAAAAGTAACTAAAAGTATTTTTGTATTAATATGATAAGTAATTCAACAAAATTTCTTATATTATTCAGGCTTAAAACCAATTTTTTAGAATTCATAATCTGATGTCCCGACTATATAAAAGCGGGACATTTTTTTTATACAATGCTTCAAATCAAATTTTATTATGAATAACGCAGCGAATACAGCAAAAAAATATTTTCCGGCTACAGCAATTAAAAGTATTGAATTCGTTTCGCCCGTATTCGCAAGAAAATATAAAATAATTGTATTTGTTCCCTTAAAAAATGCAGATGAGCTTACATTCAAAATGGCGGCAGCCGGTGCGGGAAATATCGGGAAATATTCCGTTTGCTCATTCAGAACAAAGGGTGTTGGAACTTTCCTGGGTTCAGCTTCATCAAAACCAAAGGTTGGCAAAAAGGGCAGATTTGAAATGGTTGAAGAAATCCGCCTGGAAATGATCTGCGAACAGGAAGCTCTGGATAATGTTATAAACACAGTATACAGCAATCACCCCTACGAAGAACCCGTATGCGAGATTTACCCTGTGATTGTTAAGGATACCAAACTGAACAAAGAAACAGCGCTCGTTCAGCTTAAAAAAGCCGTAAAGATAAAAGACATATTAAAAAAAGCGGGTCCAAGAATATCAATATCAGCTCTATCAGCAAAATTGCTTAACACCGGCGTAACAAGAGCGCTGATTGATCTTACCGGGAAAACACAGTATGAAATAAGCCCTGCCAAAACCAAAACTATAGTAATAAGAAAAAATAAAAATATAATTAACTTCGAAGTAATATGAGTATGAAAGAAAGAATTCTGCAGCTTTACAAACTGAACCGTATCGACAGGGAACTTCATGAACTTATAAGCTTAAAGGGAGATATTCCCGCGAAGATAGAAGACTTAAGCTCAGAGAAGAACCAGCTTGATGAGCGCGCTAATGAGCTTCGCGCTGAGCTTGATGATATCATGGCATCAGAAAGTAATGTGCAGACCGAAAACGATCACCTGCTTGAAAAGATCGAAAAGAACGATGAACTGCTCCGCAGCGGAGCGGTAAAATCAAACAAAGAGTACGATGCGCTTGCCAAGGAAATTGATGACGCAACAACTAAGATAAAAGAGAACGAAAAAGCCGCGAAGGAAGATAACTCCGCGCGCAAATCAGCCATTGAAAATGAGCTTGTGCTGATAGCGGGTCAGCTGGAAGACGTGAACGTTGAGCTTGAACAGAACCTGAAAGAGCTTGATGAACTTTCCAAACAGACCGGTGAAGAAGAAACCGAGCTTAATGAGCAGCGCGCTGAACTTTTAAAAGGTATTGATCCTGAAGACCTTTCATATTACGAAAGAATAAGCAGTGTAAAATACGGCGAAGCTGTTGCGGTTGTACGCAAGGGTTCATGTCTTGGCTGTTACAGCTCAATACCCCCGCAGAAAACAATTGAAATACGCACTGCAGATAAATTTTATGCCTGCGAATCTTGCGGCAGGATACTTATCGCAGAAGAACTTATTACAGCGTAAGCGGGCACTGATAATTTGAGCAAAATTAAAGTTTATACCGATGGCGCTTCGCGCGGAAATCCGGGTGAGAGCGGTATCGGTATTGTTATTTATGATTCAACCGGCGCAGTACTTAAAACATGGAATGAATACACCGGCAGATCAACCAACAATCAAGCCGAGTATAATGCCCTACTGAAGAGCCTTGAGTTAATTAAAGAGTTAAAACACAGCCATGAAATTACCTTTATTGAATTTTATGCCGATAGCCAGTTAATGGTAAGGCAGATAAATATGGAATACAAAGTAAAGGATGCAGGACTCTTGCCGCTGTTTAAAAAGGCGCAGTCTGAATTAAATTCACTCAAAATTCCCCATACAATAAAACACATCGAGCGTAAGCTTAACAAAGAAGCCGATAAACTGGCAAATATGGGCATAGATAACAGGCATAGCCTGTAATCTGGAATTATTAATCGCTATTTTTGCATTCATAAAGTAATAAAAGGAAAGCTCAGGCAGCCGCTTTCAATGTAACAGTTGGGAGAGGAAAGTC
>CAZQYL010000081.1:0-8172 GCA_964597425.1 uncultured Ignavibacteriales bacterium
GTATATCTGACGAAGTTTGTAACAGAGTATTTTCGAGTACGTCTTTCAATTTATTATTTTAAAGACAAGTTTTATTTAATATTTGGGTACATATTTATTAACAAACTTACTCAAAAATTGGGTTTTATTCAATAAATAAAGGAATGACAACCCCGGAATAGTCGTAATAACCCAATAAAAAAGGCGACCCTCTTGGGGTCGCCTTTGGAATAATTTTTTTTGCTTTCAAGAAAATGTCTTTAGACATTTTCGAAGTCCCTGTTTACCCCTTGGGGGCCTTGGCGGGATGCTCTGTTGCTTTAAATTCAATCCTGCGGCACAGTTACATTATACCAGAACTTCTTCTTGCGGTCAAGCACTTCATCAATGTGAATGTGTTTAACTTCTGTGTACGCTTTCAAGCCTTCAATGCCAAGCTCTCTGCCAACACCTGATTGCTTGTAGCCGCCAAATGGCGCTTTATCATTGAGGATATGCCATTCATTGATCCAAATAGTACCCGCCCTTAGCTGCTTCGCAACATTAAGCGCACGGTCATTATCACGTGACCAAACGCCTCCTGCCAAACCGAAGCTTGAAGCATTCGCTATACGAATTGCGTCATTTTCATCACCTGCTTTTATTACGGCAAGCACAGGACCGAAAATTTCTTCCTGCGCAATTCTCATATCATTATTTACATCAGCAAATAAAGTTGGCTCAACATAACAGCCTGATTCAAATCCTTTAGGCACTCCCCCGCCATAAACAAGCTTCGCGCCTTCTTTCTTTCCAATCTCAATATAGTCCAATACCCGCTTCTGCTGTTTTTCGCTCACCATCGGACCAATATCAGTATCCTTATCCATAGGATTTCCTATTTTCATTTTGGCAAGCTTGGCTTTTAATCTCTCAACTACTTCATCGTAATTTTTATTGGTTAAAATTAACCTTGAACCTGCCACACAACATTGCCCGTTATGGAAATATCCCGCGTAAGCTGAACCGTCTATTGCAAGATCAAGATCAGCATCATCCAAAATTATGCTTGCTGATTTTCCGCCAAGCTCCAGTGTAACACTCTTCATTGTTGCCGAAGCAAGTGACATTACTTTCCTGCCAATTTCAGTAGACCCGGTGAAAGCGACCTTATCAACCATCGGGTTTGTTACCATCTCTTCGCCAACTTCAGCATCACCCGTGATTATATTTACAACACCCTTGGGCAGGTCGGTTGAATCAATGATCTTCGCAAGCTCAAGTGCGCTAACTGATGTTTCAGGGGCAGGTTTCAGCACTATTGTACAACCTGCGGCTAATGCGGGACCTATCTTCCACATTGCCATCTGCAGCGGGAAGTTCCAAGGAATGATTGCTGAAACAACACCAACCGGTTCACGCACCAATAAATTTTTGCTTACGCCTTCTTTTGAAATATCGAGTGTTTCGTTAAGGTCGGTAAGCGCAAGCTTTGCAAAAGTGCTTGCAGCACGATACGTTAAGAACATATCGTCTTTTGATTTCTTGTAAGTTGAGCCCGATTCCTGAATTTCGAGCTCCTGCAACATTGCGGAGTTTTCTTTTATCTTATCCGCAATTTGTTTTAAAATTGCGCTGCGCTCTTCATTTGTTTTACCTGACCATACACCGCTATCAAAGGCACTCCGTGCCGCTTTAATAGCAAGTTTCGTATCTTCAACAGTTGATTTGGCAAGCTTCGCGAAAACGCTTTTATCGTATGGGTTAACTGAATCCATGGTGCCTTTATCAGAGGCATCTCTGAACTCACCATTAATGTAAATTTTGTATTCCAGCATTAAATAAATATGATTTAGTTTTTAAAATATCGTAACCTGTAAAAAAAGATTCCTGCTTTCGCCCCAAAGGGGTAAACAGAGAATGACAAAAACTTTTACTTATTCCGAATTAACAAATTAAAAATTTTTGACATTTGGGCTTTGTAATTTGACATTGAAAGCATTTGCAGGAATGCCTGTGCTACTGTAGTTTAATCAATTCATATACAAATAAGGTTTCCAGTCATCATCAACTCTTCCAATAAAGTGTTTCATAAATGTTATATGAGAAGGCTTTGATGGCTTTTTAAGCAGCGGCATTCTTGCTTCTTCAGGCGAACGGTCACCTTTTTTATTATTGCACTTTATACATGCTGTAACAAGGTTCTCCCAGGAATCATCGCCGCCTTTTGATTTGGGGATAATATGATCAATTGTTAACTGCAGGTCAGCCCGCTGGCAGTAAATGCATTTATGATTATCGCGCCTTAAAATGTTTTTTCTTGAAAGAACGATCTTTTTATAAGGAACTTTAATGTACACTCTAAGCCTTACAATTGTCGGAAACGGTAAAGTTGTTTTAACTGAATGAACTTTCTTCGAGTCCTTTGATGAAATGAGCTCGGCTTTGCCCAGGAATAAAAGCACCACGGCTCTTTGTACATTACAAATGCTCATAGCTTCATAGTTCTGGTTCAGCACCAGCACTTTCCCGCTCAGCGTGCCATTGGTTAGTGGTTTATCCCAATGTTCGGTAATTTCAAATTCGTGGTCAGATTCGAAGTCTCAGCTCCTATTCTCACGTAATTTAGCTTCATTTTTAATTGAACTATAAAAATAGCATTTTTATGAAAAATAAGCAAGGTCACTTAATTATATTAATAAAATGACAAAATTTTTCATTTAAAAATTTTGGTATTGCATTATTTGTGTTCAAAACCTAAAATTACGTAATTACAAACTAAAAATGCCTATGAAGCAATAATTACGGTTTTAAATCTTAGAGTATATTATTGTTAAAATATAAAACCAATTACATTAATTATCTTTTGATTGCCATATCATTCATGGCAATTGCCGGTTTTTACAAAGATACTTTCGCTCAGGGCAGGGATAGAAGTAAGTTCCAGATCGGATTCATTGATACATCCGGCTCTTACATTGATACCTCATTAATAAGCGATACCACAAAGATCAGGGGTCCCATTGACTCGACTGCAAGGGTAAACAATTTCAAATTTGAAAGAACCGATGAACCGGTGCCCGATTACGGGAACTGGCGTTCGCCATTGCTGCTCTATGGCTCTTCACAGGTTAACTATAGTGTTAAGTTTGACTCTCTTGATAATGTCATAATATCAGAAACAATTGATAATGAGCAGCTGAAAGTTCCGCTGGTTATCCCTTTGGATAAATATATAGAGCTCAGAAGCCAGCTTTCGGTCAAAGACCAGTTCTACAGGATAGTTTCTGACCGGTTCCAGATAGAAACACAGGATGACCTTGAAAAGCTTTTCAAGAACATAACTGAAATTACCATTCCCCTGCCGTTTGCCACCGAAACAATATTCGGACCGCCGACCATAAATTTAAAGATCAACGGTATTATAGATATAACCGCGTCATACCAGCGCAGTACAAATGATCTATCCACAATTCTTTCAGAATCACAAAACCAGAACAATATAAATTTTAAGCAGGAAGTACAGGTAACCACAAAAGGTACCGTAGGTGATAAGCTTACCGTTGATGCTGACTGGAATTCACAGCGTACATTTGAATTCGAGAACCAGTTAAAACTTAAATATACAGGTTATCCTGATGAAGTTATTCAGCTCATAGAAGCCGGTAACGTTTCACTTGAAACCCGTTCTAATTTAATTGGAAGTACACAGGCGCTCTTTGGCGTAAAAGCACAGTTCAAACTTGGACCGCTTACACTGACAACTATCGCATCCCAGAAGAAATCAGAAAAGAAGGAAGTAAACATAACAGGCGGTTCAGTTGAAACGCCGTTTGATATTTCTATATATGATTACGCAGAAACCAACTACCTGCTTGATGAAAACTGGGGGCAGTATTTTACCCGTTATTATACAAACGGTAATACTCCAATTGATGTAACCGATGTACAGGTATGGGTATATGCTGAACCTAACAATCCAAACAAAAGATTTGTATACGGACTGGATACACTGGATTTAAGGCCAACAGGCGGATATTTCTTTGCGGATACCACAACGGCTGTACCGGGACATGTATTAATAGGTAACTTTGTGAAACTGGATGCTTCGGAATTCACATGGAACCGCTACGCAGGATACATTACTTTAAACGGTAACTTACAGGCTTATGGCAAAGATGCTATTGCTGTTGCATATAAGTTCAATGATTCGACAGGTACCGGGAAACAGATCGGTGACTTTGATAACCAGGTCTCTTCTAATGCAATGCTTAAACTAAGACTGCTAAGGTATGAAAGCCAGAAGCCGCCTGACCAGGATGCTAATTATGCGCGCCTTTGGAGCAGAATGCTTAAGAACATTTACAATCTGGGTGTAAGAAATGTCAAAAATGATCCCGCAAATCTGACATTCAATATATATTATTCAGAACCGGGTCTGACAGCAACGCCGCAATACAATGGTACCGGACCTAAGAACGGTAAATCATATATGAACATAACCGGTCTGGATTACAGGGTTAACGGCGATCCAACAACGGTTCTGCCAGATGGAGACAATAATTTTGACTTCTTCCCCGGAAATACAATTGACCTTGCAAACGGTAACATCATTTTCCCGTCACTCAGGCCATTTTCCACAACTCTTCGCGAAAAAGGCGTTGAAGATATTTACATTGGCAAAAATGATACAATTTACACTTCATCAAAATCAACAGCACAGAATTTCGGTAACCTGAAATTCACTTTAAAAGGTAATGCCAAAGGCGATGCTTCTTCAAGATATTCACTTGGTTTTAATCTGGTTGAAGGAAGCGTAAAAGTATTTAACGGAACTGTTGAGCTTGCGCAGGGAATTGATTACTCAATTGATTACTCGTTGGGTGAGCTTATAATCATTAATGCTTCTGCTTTGGTTGCCGGAGCAAACCTGAAAATTACATACGAAACCAACGACCTCTTCCAGCTTGCATCAAAAACGCTGCTGGGTACGAGGGCTGAGTTCCAGTTCAATAAAACAAGTTATCTTGGTTTCACCCTTATCAACCTGAAACAGCAGACTCTGAATAACAAGATAAGAATTGGTGAAGAGCCGACAAACAATACAATTATCGGTTTCGATGCATCGACAGATATTAAAACGAATTTCTTAACCAAACTTGTAAACAAAATACCGGGATACAACACCAAAGAAGAATCGATACTGAATCTTAAAGGTGAAATTGCATTTATGCTTCCTGACCCCAATACTCTGAAGAGTATTATCCCCAGTGATAACGGCGAAGCAGTTGCCTACATTGATGATTTTGAGGGTGTAAAGAAAGTAATTCCGCTTGGGCTTAATCCCCTTTCCTGGACACTTTCATCTATACCATATGATAATGTACTTGTACCGGGAGTTTTATCTGACGACGATAGAGATAGTTTAATGAGCAGAAAACGCGGCAGGCTGAACTGGTATAACCTGCTGAACAACGTTCCTATACTTGAAGTTTACCCTAACCGCAGCGTTGCAAGCAATCAGAACCAGTCACTTACACCAATGGTGTTTGATATAAAACCTGATTCTGTTGGTGCATACAATTATATTAAGTACAGCGATTTTGCCGCTGAAGGTCCCGCTGAAAACAAATGGAGCGGAGTGTTTAAATATATTAATTCCTCACAGACAAACCTTATAGATGAGAATATTAACTATATAGAAATTTGGATGCAGGTTAACGGCGGCGCACCGATACTTAATGACTCGGCAAAAATGCTTATTGACCTTGGTACAATTTCTGAGAAGATAATTACTTCAAAGAAGATGCCGCTTAATTCTTCAAATCCAAATACAAATTATCACACTGAAGATAAGAACAGCAGCGGTCAGCTGGATGTTGGCGAAGATAACGGTATTGACGGACAGCCAAACAGCGCTGAGAATACTTATTTCCCGGAACTCTCAACTGAAACCGGCGGTGACCCCAGCCGTGATGACTATCAATGGAATCAGGGAAGCGGAAACTACGTTTCGTTTAACGGTACCGAGCAGAATGCGACCAATTTAACTGAAGCAAAAAGAATAGATACAGAAGACCTTAACAATAACGGAAGCTTGGGTACAATTAACAGTTACTTTGAGTATTCAATTCCGCTGGATTCAGCTTCATTCTCAAATCACCCGTTTGTTGCAGGCGGCGGAAATGCCGGCTGGTACCAGTTCATCATTCCTCTTGATGAGTGGAAAAGAACAGTTGGTACCAATCCCACTTTAACAAATATTCAGTATGCGAGAGTTTGGTTCAAAGGTTTTGAGCAGCAGACACAGATCAAGATAGTTGATTTTAACCTTGTAGGCAACCAGTGGGTAAAATCAAACAAGAATGATACAACTTATTCGGTTTCGGTAGTAAACATAGAAGATAACCCGAATTATTACTCCCCACCAGTTGACGGTTTAAGACAGAAAGACCAGACACAGGTTGACCAGAATGTGCTTTCAAACGAGCAGTCAATGTCACTTGATGTTTCGAACATTCTGCCGGGCCAGGGAAAATATGTTTTCAAATCCTTCAATACCAGGCCTGCTGATCTTATAAATTACAAGATCTTTAAAGTCTTCGTAAATGGTGATAGTACTTTTACATACACAAATGCAAATAAGTATGATGCTGCTGTTGTTGTAAGACTTGGCAGTGATACATCAAATTATTATGAATACAGGGCCCCTATCAGACCGGATATAAGACCGATGACTCCCTGGAATACATTTAATGAAGTCATAATTAACCTCAGTGAACTGACTGCTATAAAGCAGCAGGCAGATAGCACCGGGCTTATCCATTATGAGCCTGCTGTAAACGGTCCCCCGGGTGCGATGTACGGAGTTATCGGAAGTCCATCTATCCGAGACGTGCGGCAGATCACTTTGGGCGTTTATAATAATAACAACGATCCAATCATAACCCGCGAGCTTTCGGGCTCGGTATGGTTTGATGAAATGAGGGTTATTAAAACCAATGACGCAAGCGGCTATGCTTTTACGCTTAGCGCAGGATTAAAAATTGCGGACCTTGCAACACTTAATTTCAGTTATAATAAAACTGATCCCAATTTCCATTCGCTTGAAACAAGTTTTGGAAATTTAACAACAGCAAACAGCTGGGAATTTTCAGGGTTGGTTAATGCGCATAAAGTGATTAACGCGCTGCTATCAAAATATGTATCTGTTAAGTTCAAGGATTTCTTTACCCTGCCTATTTCATTTTCGCACCAGGAAATACTTGATAAACCCAAGTACCTGCCGGCTACAGATATAGATCTGGAAACTGCCGCAAATAATAAGTACGCGCAAATACTTGCTGAAACCGGCAACCAGGAATTAGCGGCATATTACGCTGACCAGATCAGGGTTGCGGCTCAGACTTTGAGAATAGCGAACAGGTTTTCAATTACAGGGGCTAAGTTCACTTTCCCCGGAGAGAATTTCTTTGTTCAGCAGATATTGAATAAGCTTGAAGTAAATTTTGTAAGGAATACTTACACCGAAAGAACACCCACGCTTGAAAGCAAATATGCATGGGATATGAACGGTTCAGTTGGACTTAGTACTGATATTGATCTGATGAATTCACTTAACCTCAAGATCGGAAGATTCCTGCCCTTTGGCGAAGAGTTCAAAGAAGCAAGAATGTACTTCTTCTTCCCATTCATGCCGCTGGCTCCCCTTTTCACAAATAATATTGCGCTATCGGGCAGCTTTAACCGCAGGCGAGGAGATGAAAAACTCAGAGCAAGCTTCAACAGCAGTCCTACTTCAAGGCAGTTTGACGCAAGCCGCGGATTTACTATGAACTGGAAGTTCATTGAAAACTGGATGATTGACCTGCAGGGCGATTATTCGTTCCGCTCAGGCAGTGACTTAACTTACCTTGAAACTACAAATGACTCTTTGAGACTCCAGCGAAATAATGCTGAGATATATGACGACATTTTCTTTAATAATGGTTTGATAAACTGGGGTAAGGATCTTGATTATTCTCAGACAGTTTCAATTAATCCAAAATTCAATATTCCCGGCTTAAGGGATTTCATTGACCTGACAAGCAGCTACAGGGTTATTTACGGCTGGCGTGCTTCGCAATTCAATAATGCTCAGGGCAGCAACGTTGGCTTCAACAGTGATCTTCAGGCAACTGCTTTCATAAAACTGAACAGTATATTTAAATTACT
>CAZQYL010000081.1:8272-9617 GCA_964597425.1 uncultured Ignavibacteriales bacterium
AACAATTCATATACATTAAACACTTTCATAAATCCGATCTTTCCGGATAACCTGAAATTAAGTTTTACATACAAAACCGGTACCGGTACCGTCAATTCATTGACATATAATTCTGATTCATCGGGATTTATTGGTACACCTATAAACACACTTGAAAACCGGACAGTTACCAGACCCAGTTTCTTCGTCTCAGAAGGAATCATTGCAGACAAACTGGGAATATTTGTTGGCGATACCACAACAGGCGTAACGCAGGCACAATTCTTCTCACAAAATTTTGAAAAGAACATGGTATCCTTCCCCTTCCCCAGCTGGACATTATCTTTAACTGGAATAGAAAAATTTGAAATGTTCCAGAATATTGCGCAGGCAGTAACTTTGGAAAGCGGTTATTCAAGTGAATACAGAAAAGTTATTTCATATGACGGAAGAACTCCGGAATATATAAGCGCACAGGCTTTAACATCAGGCTTTACTCCGCTTATTGGCGTTAATTTTACTTTCAAGCAGATATCAGGCGGCAACCTGACTGCGTCATTTAAATTGAGTAATACAAATAATTTTATATTCGAGCCGAACAACGCTAAACTTACAAATACAGCTACAAACGATATTGCTATAAATGCCAGCTTTACCAAATCGGGATTTTCTCTTCCCCTCTTCGGTCTTTCATTGGAAAATAACCTGACAATATCATTTTCTTACACCAGAACAAAGAACGATCCAAAAGTCTGGTCATACTTGCTCAGTACCTGGGAATCAAATTCCCAGAATGGTTCAACATCAACAACATTGAATCCATCAATTCAATATAATCTTTCAAGAAGCGTAACAATGCAGCTATTTTATAAATACACAAAAATAGAACCAACGGGATCAAATTTGCAGATTACAACACGCAGCACAAATGAAGCAGGTTTGAACATTAGACTGCAGATACAATAACTTGGAAACTTTTACACTTGTATTAGGTTTGCTTGCTGCATGTTTAACTACTTTTGCATACCTGCCGCAATCGATTAAAGCAATAAAAACACGCCATACCAAAGATATCTCTTTCCCCATGGTAATTATGCTTGAATTCGGACTCATAACGTGGCTCATTTACGGAATACTTATCAGCAGCGTCCCTATAATCGCAGCAAACACTGTTTCAATAGTTTTTATGTCAATAATCCTTACACTAAAAATTAAGTACAAATAGCGAATTTTTATTATATTTCTTTTAATTTGTGAAATTTTTATATTTGTCACTTGTTGTTGAAATTTTCAGCAAAATTATAACTTATTTGCGCCCATAGCTCAATCGGATAGAGCGACAGCCTTCTAAGCTGTAGGTTTCAGG
>CAZQYL010000082.1:0-9516 GCA_964597425.1 uncultured Ignavibacteriales bacterium
TTCCGCCTTCACCTTCAATGACGTGAATTTGCGGAGCGTTCTCACCGAAATAATCGATTGCACCCAATGCTAACCCGAATGCTGCAGTATCACCAACACCACTTGCACCAGTAGCAATTTTAACATGCGGAGTAGCAGGTGTCGGGTGACCGTCTAATGCCTTTGCATTATATTTATGGAATAATGGAAGTTCATTTTCAGGGTTTCTTCTGAATCCCAGCAAATCTTCCAGTCTCATCTGAAATTTCTCATCGGGCAATAATTCCGGTTTGTATGCTCTTACAAGTTCATTCCTTAATGCATACATTGCATACAGACCTAAAGCTTTATGACCTGCCGCGTACACAACCAGATCGGAATCATCACTGAACGGGTCTTTAATATCAAAATCCAGAATGTTATATAAAATTGATGAAACAAATCTTCCTGAAGAAATTGAACCTCCGGGGTGACCGCTGGTAGGTACAAAATTAAATAGTACAGCACATAGTGTTCTGTATATTACATCAAGCTTTTCAAAATTTTCGGCTTCTTTATCTTTCAGCGGGAGACCCGATTTCAGAATATCATTAATGTCATAATATTTTCCTCTTCTGGCCGCAAAACCAAGCTCTTTTGAATTAACATCTTTATAATCTATTGTTTCCATTTTAATAAATTTTATATGTTTTTATTGAACAGAGTATTTTTTACCACTACTAAATTAACGTCTCATGTCATAATATCATATGATTTACACTATATTATTAACTGACATTTATCAGGTTTTTATGCTGATTTATATGTCATTTTTTCAATGTTTAATATATCGTATTTAAACCCTAATTTTGTACCGAAATGACTAATAATAAGCCATTAAACATACTCCTTTTAAATGCACTGGATATCTACGGAGGCGGAGAATTCTTTGTGTATCAACTGGCAAAACTGCTTACCCAAAAGGGTCACAAGGTATGGGTTTCCTGCAGAAAAGACAACATAATCTATGGCAGGTGTGTTGAAGAAAATATTGGTGTATTCCCCCTTGACTATCCCGAACATTCCGGCAAGAGCGACCTTTGGAAGAACTCAAGGATATTAAGTAAATTTGTTAAAGAACAAAATATTGATATAGTTCACTCAAACACCAATTACGATAGAACTGCAGGTGCATTTGCAGCGAAGTTTGCGGGTGTACGGCACGTTTCGAATGTACACAGCTTTCACAGCATTTCGCATAACTTAACTCACTGGTACAGGAATAAATTTCTTATTCACCATTTCATGGTTGATGGAGTTTGTACCAAAGAACTGCTTATCAATGAAGATAAGATTGACCCTTCACAAATTACACTGCTTCATCTGGGGCTTGACCCTGAACAGAACAAAAAAGATCCAGGTACCAGAAAACAGATTCGCGGTGAATTTGGGGTAAAGGATGATGAGATTTTGATAGGCAATGCTGCAAGAATGGTTCCCTTTAAAGGACAGGAATACCTTATACGCGCATACCCTGAGGTCATGAAAGCCTATCCCAATAGCAAACTTATGGTAGTAGGAGATGGTGAATTAAGCGGGATGCTGCACAAACTAGCCGAAGAACTTGGAATCAGCGGAAGAACAATTTTTCCGGGATTCCGCAGTGATATAAAATCAATGTATTCAGCTTTTGATATATACGCGCACACCTCAGTTGAAGGCGGCGGTGAGACTTTCCCTTACGCAATGCTGCATGCGCTTGCACAGGAACTGCCGATGGTAATTACCCGCGTAGGCGATATGCCTGCTATGGTTGAAGAGAGTGTAAACGGATTTGTACTGGAAGATAAAGACATAAAGGGTATTTCAGATAAACTAATGCTGCTTTGCGGTAATGAACAATTACGAAATGAAATGGGGAAAAAAAGTTATGAGTTAATGCTTAAGAAATTCACAGTTGATATAATGGCCGCCAATATTGAAAAAGTATACAGGAAAGTACTTAATTAACCATATTGTAGATTATCTTTCCAGCTCATCAAGTTTTTCAAACAGCCAGTCCTTACTGATCGTATCGGTCTCTTCCAGTTTCTTTCTGAACTCTGCGGCTTTCACTCTCCCGGTGTTTTCCTTCAGTTTAACAAGATCAGTCAATAATTTAACGTAGTTGATATTTACCCGTCTGAAGTCATCATTTATCAGTTCATCGTTTTTCAGGAACTTCCTGTATGAATCAAGCTGGTCTGTCAATTGATTAATGTGCCCTAAACTATAATAAAGTTTAGACATTAATGACTTAACATTAACCTTGTAATATACATTTTCCAGTTTAACATTTTTAAGATAGTCCATTGACTCCTCGTATCTTTGCTGTTTTTCCCTTATTCTTGCCATTGCGTAATTATAAGCGCTTTCTCTGCTATCGGGATGAAGTTCATTTTTGTATTTAACAATAAACATTTCTCCCCATTCAATTTCGTTCAAAAGCACCGAAGCTGTAATTACACCGGTATAATAAACCGTAGTTACAAAATCATTTTTGTGCATTTTAACTATATCATGCATCACCCTGAATTTCTGTATCTCAAAATATTCCTTCAATAGATCCGCTCTTCCCTTGTAATGCTGGGTGGTGCAGTATCCGCTAATTAGAACCAGACCGTTATATCTCTCACCTCTTCCGATAGAATTGCCAAGATCCATATATAATGATTTGCATTTGAAAAAATGTTCATCATTTTCAGTTCTCAGAAGCTGTACCTGGCTTACAAGCCCGGTAAGAGACGGCAAATTTGAATATTTATCATGATTCTTTGCAATGTATTCCAGTATTTCTTCAAGGAATTCAGGGGTATATTTCATATTCATTACAGTTTCCCTGTTCAACAGGTATCTGTATCTTTTTAATATATGTATAAGAAAGAACCTTATCAGGTTCCCGGATTCCTTTGTGAGATCGTGTTCAGTTATATCTTTTTTATTAAGCAACTTTTTAGTCCGGTCATAAAGTATATTCTTTTCTTTTTCAATGAGAAACATATCAAGAAAATATAATTCATCTTCATGATCATATTTATTAACTTTCTCCGATGCCGCATTCAGGTTCTTTAGAACCTGTTTATCAAGATTTCTGGTGTTAAGTTCTTTGATGAGGTGAAGCTGTTCATTTATTCCGTGGGTTTTGTAATTATTGTAGGCAAGAAAATCCTCAGCCAATTGCGTTAAGTTGAACATGATAGTTCTCATAAAGCCGTCATTGTATTCAACATTCGGAAAAATTTCTGAGAATACCTTTTCTTTTTCAAATTTTTCAGTTCCAATATCATTAAAATAAAGCCTGATATAATCATACAACTTCATTACAGCTTCATTTTTATTGAAATATGGCGAAATGACATAATCGCCAAACTCCCTGTATTCCTTAAGAGAAAAAGTTTTCAAAATTTCCAGCAAACTGCTTTTAATCATAAATGTCGGTTAAGTTATGTATTAACAACAAATTAGAATTGGACAAAAAACAAATCGGTTTATCTTTCCAAAGACATCCCTTATAAAACCATTCACAAAGAGTTTCCAAAGATAATTCAAAAATACTGCAAAAAATATCAACTTTTAATGGTTATCTGTCTTATTCAACCGGAAATTCACCATAAACAAAACGCAGTTAGTTTCTTGGATTAACACATGAACATACAGCTAAATTTGCATAGTTAGAAAAACAACATGGGCGTGCAAAGAATAAAAAAAATAAAGAAACAAAACGAAACAAGTATAACTCTGCATGCAGTTCCCGGAATTGGTAACGGTGAAATTGAGCTGCTTTGGCAGCCGTTACAAAACTCCCCTGCATACATAGTACAGGTTAACCTGTTTACAAGATCAAACCGGACATGGAAACATGCTGATATTGTAACAAGGACAAGATACACCGCAACCGGGTTAAAAAGCGGCAAGAAATACAGCTTCAGGGTAGCACCTGTGACAAAGAACGGTCAGCAGGAGTGGTCAACGGCTGTAACTGAAAAAGCATCATAAAATAATCATTAAACAATAAAGGAGAACAACAAAATGAAAACTAATTTAACAACGTTTCTGATACTGGTGTTTGTTATTCAGGTTTTTAACATTAAAATTTCAAGTTCACAAGTTGGTGAATTGTGGACACAAAGATACAATGGAACGGGAGACAGCACAGATTATTCAAACTCAATGGTTGTTGATGTTTCCGGGAATATTTATGTTACTGGCGGCAGTTTAAGCAGCGGCGGGGCAAACTTTGACTGTGTTACAATTAAGTACAATTCAGATGGATTGATACAATGGCTCCAAAGATACAACGGTCCGGGGGACAGTGCAGATTATGGAAATTCTATAGTAGTTGACGGTCTGGGCAATGTATATGTTACCGGTTCCAGTTTTGGAAGCGGGAGCAATTCTGATTATGTAACAATTAAGTATAACTCCTCGGGGGTACAGCAATGGGTTCAGAGATATAACGGAACAGGAAATAGTACAGATTATGCATATTCATTATGTACCGATGTTTCCGGGAATGTGTATGTTACAGGCTCCAGTATTGGCAGCGGAACTAACTACGATTATGCAACCGTCAAATATAATTCCGCGGGGATCCAGCAATGGGTACAAAGGTACAGCGGTCCCGGAAATTCATTTGACTCGCCTTCATCTATAGCCGTTGATGGTTCAGGAAATGTTCATGTTTCGGGCTACAGTACAGGTGTTGGTACCGGTTATGACTGTTTAACAATAAAGTATAATTCTACAGGGGTACAGCAATGGGAGCAAAGGTATAACGGTCCCGGAAATTCAACAGATAATATTAACTCATTAGCTTTGGATGCTGCAGGGAATGTATATATTGCTGGATTTATAGGAGGAAGCGGAACAGGTAACGATGGTATTACCATCAAATACAATTCTTCCGGGGTCCAGCAGTGGATGCAAACTTTTAACGGTCCCGGAAACGGAAATGATAATGCCAGATCGTTATCTTTAGATGCTGCAGGAAATGTATATATTACCGGCTATAGCGCCGGAGTTTCATCAGGCGCGGATTATACAACAATAAAATACAACTCCTCCGGGGTGCAGCAATGGCTACAAACCTATAACGGACCGGGAAACTCCGATGAAGATGCATATTCACTGGTTTTAGATGCCTCGGGTAATATTTATATTACAGGATACAGTGCCGGAAGCGGTTCAGATTATGATTATGCAACAATTAAATATAATTCCCTGGGCGCGCAGCAGTGGATACAAAGATATAACGGACCTGGAAATTCAACTGATGATGCAAGGATGGTAGCTATTGATACTTCAGGGAATGTTTACGTTTCAGGTACCAGCAGAGGAATTGCAAGTGCGAGAGATTATGCGACTATAAAATACTCACAAACTATAGGAATTCAGATAATTTCCAGCGAAATTCCTTCAGGCTTCAGCCTGGAACAGAATTATCCCAATCCGTTCAACCCGGTTACAAATATTAAGTTTTCCATACCCAAAAGCGGTGCAGTTACTTTGAAAGTATTTGATGTATCAGGCAGGGAAGTTTCTCAACTTATCAAAGAAAACATGAGCGCAGGAAGTTATAACTATGATTTCAATGCTTCACATCTTTCAAGCGGAGTTTACTTCTACAGGTTAGAAACAGAAGGATTTACTGATATCAGGAAAATGATGCTGGTTAAATAGAATGGTTAATTTGCCGCCATGTTTCTATGGCCGTTTAATTGATCCAAATCATCACTGCTTTGAGCAAACAAAAAGCCCGGTTAATACCGGGCTTTTTTATTCATTTATGGTGTTGTTAATTAAACCAATTATCAACCGTTTGTCTTTCGAATTCCGGTTTTGATATATGTACAAAATTATTTTCATGCGGGTCATATTCATAATCATTTGCCCAGATCCTGTGATTAATTGATAACTCTTCTATCGAATTCAGGATAAACTCAATTTCCACATTTGTCATTACCGGATGCAGGGACATTCTTATCCACCCCGGTTTTTCTGAGAGGTCATGATGTTCTATCATATCTGTAATATGATGTGAGTGCTGCTTGGAAACATGCAGCAGGTAATGTCCGTATGTACCTGCACAAGAGCAGCCTCCTCTTACCTGGATTCCATACCTGTCATTAAGCAGCCTGACGCCGAGATTATAATGCATTCCATCAATGTAAAATGAAATTACAGGAAGCCTTTCTTCAGTATTTTCCGCCAGCAAATGGAGATTGGGTATCAATTTCAGCCTGTTGAAAACCAGTTCAGTTATCTCTTTTTCCCGTATTGCGATACTTTTTGTTCCAATCTCCTCTTTAAGTTTAACCGCTAATGCTGCTTTAACAGTCTGCATAAATGGCGGTGTACCGCCATCTTCTCTCAGTTCAACGTCTTCATAAAAGCTGTGCTCACCCCATGGATTTGTCCATTTAACAGTACCCCCGCCGGGCTGGTCAGGTGAAAAGTGGCTGTCATACAGGCTGCGGTTAAATATCAATATTCCTGTACTGCCGGGTCCGCCAAGGAATTTATGAGGCGAAAAGAAAATTGCATCAAGTTTTTCAAGCGGATCTTCGGGGTGCATATCAATATCAATGTACGGAGCAGAACATGCAAAATCAACAAAACACCAGCCATTGTGCCTGTGCATCAATTCTGCCACTTTATGATAAGGGGTAAATATTCCTGTCACATTACTGCATGAAGTTATCGAGGCTATTTTGATCTTTCTATCCTGAAATTTGTTCAGCAAAGTTTCAAGGTGACCAAGCTTAACAAGTCCGTTTTCGTCCGGCTCTATTATCTCAACATCAGCAATTGTTTCAAGCCAGGTAGTTTGGTTGGAGTGATGCTCCATATGTGTTATAAAAACGATTGGTCTTTGTTCATCCGGAATATCCAGATAAGGCCTCAGCCTTGAGGGAACTTTAAATCCAAGCATACGCTGCAGTTTCAGCATTGCACCTGTCATACCGGAACCTGTTGCAATTATCGCGTCATTTTCATCCGCATTTACATGCCTTTTGATTATCTGTTTTGCTTTAAGATACGAAAGGGTCATTGATGAACCTGTAACATTAGTTTCAGTATGTGTGTTTCCGATAAGTGAACCAAATTCATTCGAAAGTTTTTCTTCAATCGGTTTGTACAATCTTCCGCTTGCTGTCCAGTCTGCATAAACCAGTTTTTTAAATCCGTAGGGTGTCTCAAACTCTGCATTGTAACCAATAATGTTCTCTCTTAACTCACTGAATTCAGCGCTGATTTGTTCATGATCGGTGCTCACAATTTTGTTTTCCCGGTTTTTGGTAAAACTATTCATAGAATTGCACAATAATTATTTACATACAAAAATAACACTACAATTTAGACTATTACTATGATTAGGGTCATACAAAAAACCAAAGTAATTTATATAAAAACAATTACTTAAGTTTCTTAATTGCAGGTGCAAAGAAGTAAATCATCAGTGCAATGATCAATGTCACAAGTGAGCAAATCAGGATTGCTTCTGCTTCCCCAAAATGCTCGGCAAGCATCCCCATCAACAGGGATCCAACTGGAAGAAGGCCGAAAAAGGTCAATGTATAAACCCCCATTACACGACCGCGCAGTTTATCGGGCACCAGGGTCTGAACCAGAGAGTTTGCAATGTTCATAGCAAGAATTAAAGCGCTGCCTAAAGCAAAAATTATTATCAATGATGCGGGAATGATATGAACAAAGGAAAATGTGAACATCATCACAGGAAATGCAATTGAACCAATAGTGAGTAATTTACCTTTATACTCAAACCTTCCAAGAGAAGCAATAAAAAGTGCACTTGCCAATGCTCCTGCTCCGCGGGCTGATTGTAAAAAGCCGTTGGTAGTTGAGTCACCCCCAAGTATATTAACAGACCATGCCGGCAGTAATGTAGCAAAAGAAAGTCCAAATAAACTCATAGAAGCCACCAGTAAGAATATTATTCTTATAATTGGTTCTCTTGCGATGTACTTTAGACCCTCTTTGATCTCAGCAAATGCTGATCTGCCGCTGATAGAATTAACATGTTTTTTAAGTTTCATTTTGTTCAAAGCTATCAGTACGCCTACAAATGAAAGAGCATTGATAGTAAAACACCATGCAGGACCGGCCACAGCATATGCTATTCCCGCCAGTGCGGGACCAGTTGCAGTTGCGGTGTTGAACATTGTTGAATTCAGCGCAATCGCATTTGTGAGATCGGGTTTATCAACAAGCTCGTTCACAAATGATACCCTTGATGGGGCATCAAATGCATTTGCAGTACCCAGCAGAAATGCCAGTACTATAATATGCCAGGGCTGGATCAGCGATGTAAAAGTCAAAAAAGCAAGTATGGCTGCAAGAGCCATCATTATTGATTGTGTAATCATCAACACTTTTCGTCTGGAAAATCTATCAGCAATAACACCGCCGTAAAGCATGAATACCCAGGTTGGCAATCCGGATGCAAAACCAACATAACCAAGGTACGCCGGTGAACGTGTTATATCATAAATCAAAAAACCCTGGGCAGTTATCTGCATCCATGTACCCAGCATAGATACCATTTGTCCCCAGAACCATAATCTGTAATTTGGATATTTAAGTGCTGTAAAGGTACGTTTAATACTGAAACCGCTTTCAGCAGCATAGCTGCCTTTGCTCAGTTCCGCTTTAAGCTCATCACTTTCTAGAACCTTTTGTTGTTTGGCTAAATTATCTTCACCGGATCCATTTACGTTCATTAACAAATATTATATATAATTATCTTTAAAAACAGCATAAAACACCGAAAAGTTCAGAATACTATTGTTCATTTTTATTTGCCCATTAATTTGATATTTTTGCTTATTATGTACAGACTATTATTGTATTACAAGTATGTCAAGATCGATAATCCGGAGTTCTTCGCCGAAGAGCATTTGGGTTATTGCAGAGATCTTGGTTTGCGCGGAAGAATATTAATTTCTCCCGAAGGTATCAACGGTACGTGCAGCGGTTCACACAGCCAGACTGAAAAATACATGGAGCATATGAAGCTTGACAGTCGCTTTAATGATCTCTGGTTTAAAATCGATGAAACGCACGGACATGTGTTTAAAAAAATGCACGTAAGAGTTAAGCAGGAGCTTGTTACATTCAGGCTGCCTGTGGATCTTGACCCGAACGTACTCAGCGGCAAACATCTTGAACCGAAAGAATGGCTTGAGCTTATGCAGCAGGATGATGTAATAATACTTGACGGGAGGACGGATTATGAGTTTGACCTTGGGCATTTTAAAAATGCCATCAGGCCGCCTGTAAGATCATTCCGTGAATTTCCGGAATGGGTTGAAAATGAATTTAAGCAGTTTAAGGATAAAAAAGTTCTGACTTACTGCACAGGTGGCGTAAGATGTGAGAAACTTTCCGGGTATCTGCTGCAGCAGGGATTTAAAGATGTTTACCAGCTAAACGGCGGTATAGTAAATTATTCTCATGATCCTGAAGTTAAAGGAAAACTTTTCGAAGGAAAATGTTATG
>CAZQYL010000083.1:0-6180 GCA_964597425.1 uncultured Ignavibacteriales bacterium
AGTCCTTTTTTTGTTGCAACGGAATCCATCAGCTCATCAATTGTTTCGCTGGTTATGGGGTCTAGACCCGTAGTAGGCTCATCATATAATATATACTGCGGATTAGTTGCAAGCGCTCTTGCCAATCCCACGCGCTTTTTCATACCACCGGATAGCTCCGATGGCATCAGATCTTCAGTGCCGGGTAAATTTACAAGACCCAGCTTTTCGGTCACAACTTTATCTATTTCCGCCTTCGGCATAAATGTGTTTTCCCTCAAGGCAATCCCAACATTATCACCTACTGACATTGAATCAAACAGCGCCGCACTCTGGAAAAGGAACCCGAATTTTTTTCTTATGGCATAGATCTGCTTCTCGTTCATCGTGGTAATATCTTCGCCGTCAATAATTATGCGGCCTTCATCGGGCTTCAGCAGTCCTACAATATGCTTAAGCAGCACCGATTTACCGCAACCGCTTGCGCCGATAATTACGTTCGTTTTGCCCTCTTCGATATTCAGGTTAACGCCCCTGAGTACGGGCTTATCGCCAAAACTCTTTACAAGATTCTTAATTTCTATCATTTCTTTTCAATTAGCAATTATCAAATGAACATTAATATTTATATTTAACTTTACGCTAAATTTATAATTCCAATCTGGGGCTAAAGCCCGGATTATAGTGCCGTATTTGACCACGGTCTAAAGACAGTGGCTATTCAAAATTAATTATTCAACGATTCTGTGTTGCCACGACCTTCAGGTCGTGGATTACTTTAAAAGTTATTATCGGCTTCAGCCGCAATTTAAATAATATGATTTCCACATGTATGCCTAATCTAAAAAAAGATTATTGTATTATGTATGAATCCAATTGCTAATTGTTGAGCCGCGTTTCTTATGGCGAAACCTTACTCCAAAGGCGGAAGGTTCACTGTTAATTGCTAATTGATAATTGTTTCCTCACAATTTCAAGCGCCATCTTAGCCATTATATCCTTATTCCTTAAACGGTCTTTTGTGAATATAAAATCCTTTGCGAATGCGGTTTTTTTATCCGAGTACCCTATCCATACAAGCCCAACAGGCTTGCCCGGCCTTGCGCCGCTTGGACCCGCAATACCCGTAACAGATATACCGATATCTGTCTTTGAGCGTTTTCTTATACCTCGTGCCATTTCAATGGCAGTCTGTTTGCTTACCGCGCCGTATTTTTTTATTGTTTCGGCTTTCACGCCAAGCAGTCTGCGCTTAGCTTCGTTTGAATATGCCACAATTGCATCCATCACGTAATCAGAGCTTCCCGCAATATCCGTTAATTTACTTGTGATCAGTCCCCCTGTGCATGATTCCGCCGCTGCAATAGTAAGCTTCTTCTTCTTCAGTAACTCACCGGTTGTTTTTTCGATTGAGCCTTCACTGAATGAATAAATATAAGCACCGGCTTTGCGTTTAATAATTCTTTCGGCATCGCCAATCAGCCTATCAGCCCTTGATTTACTTGCAGCAATAGCTGTTATGCGCAGCCTGACTTCGTAATTTGATGGCAGGAAAGCAAGCTTCACCTCAAAATCTTTACCCAGGCGGACAATTTTATTTATATCGCCGATCTTTTCAGCAAGCAATGATTCACCGATGCCTATAGTATGCAAAGTCTTCTGGCGTATGACCCGTGTTATTTTCTTTTTATATTTTTTTTCGAGGTAAGGAAGCATTCCCGTTTGACTGATATACTTCATTTCGTAGGGAACGCCCGGCATAACACAAAAAACTTTACCGGCTTTATCTATCAGCAAACCCGGCGCAGTTCCGGTTTTGTTATCAAGTACCTGCGCAATTTCAGGCACAAGTGCCTGTCCTATATTTACTGCCGGCATTGTAATATTCCTTCTGGCAAAGATGCTTTTTACATGCTTAAGCACTTTTTCGTTAAGCACATATTTGCTTTTAAAGAATTTAGCCACTGTTTTGACGGTAATATCGTCGTGGGTGGGACCCAGCCCGCCGGTTACAACTATTACATCAAAATCTTTGAACGCAGTTTTGAATTCCTTCAGGATATCTTTTTCGCTATCAGGCACAGTTACTATACGCGCAGCGGGAATTCCTATGGCAAGAAGCTCTTTACCAAGCCATGCAGCGTTGGTATTTACAACCTGCCCTATTAAAACCTCATCACCTATTGAAATTATTATTGATCTCATGAAAGAATTTTTGCCGGTAAGCTTAACTGTTCGGGATTAAGGAGGACCTGTAAAAAAATGTTGTCACTATTCAGTGTTTTTATTTCACTATTATTTATTTATCAAGCAGCTTTTTTCAAAAGTGCGGATCAAACTAGACACCCGCTAGCCAAGGTATACTCTCAAAAACTGGTACCACGCCAGGTGCGTAAGCACGGCAGAAAGTATTCCCGCATAAAGTCCCGCGGCTATATCATCCATCATTATGCCAAAACCGGAATCTTTATTATCAAAATATTTTGCAGGTTCAAGTTTAACGATATCAAAGAACCTGAACGAGAAGAAACCGATAATACCAAAAACCACCTTTGTATCAAATGCAGTTGCGGGATCAAATGATTTGAACGGGAAGAAAATTTCGAAAACTATTGAACCAACAAGATAAGTGAACAACTGCCCTGCAACTTCATCAATTATAACCTGCGAAGGGTCTTCGCCATAGCGCCCGCGCATTTTTTCAGCGCAGAAAATACCTATTATAAACACAAGGATAAGCAGCAGCGAAAGATAGTAGAACTCTGACATTTTCGGGGCAAGGTAAAGCCCAAGCCCGATAAGTGAACCGAATGTCCCTGAAGCGACCGGGATAAACCCGATAAAAAACCCGCTGCCAAGCAGCGTTATTATGAAGGGTACTTTTACCTCATCGTTTACAGGGTTCTTCTCTTTAATTAATCTGAATGCCATTATATATTCTTGTGTTACGCCTTTTTTTAATTATAAGTCTGTTTTTCTATATTCTCGCCTGATTCAAAGAAATAAGCCGCCCCGCTTGCCGCGGTAAGCACGGTTATCAAAAGCAATATATAATAATTAATCTGTGATTGCAAATAACTATTTATACTTACACTTATTGCGCCGCCCTGTGCAACAGCTGAAATTGAAATGAGCCCCAATATCACAAATATGAAAGTCATTTGTATGAATGTCTTTGTTTTTGATATCATCGAGGTTCTGAATTCTTTGCCTCTTAACTCCTGAACGCTTCGCACTATTGTTAACACTATATCCCTGAAAATTATTACAGCTATCAGTATTATCAGCGGTACAGGTTCAGATGTACCGAAAAAAAGTGGATCCTGTTTGTTCATCATGTAAAACCCTATGAAAGCCGCCGAAGTTAAAATTTTATCAGCCAGCGGATCTATGAACTGGCCCCAGCGTGTTTTAAAGCCGTATCGCCTTGCATACCATCCGTCATACCAATCGGTTAAAGCGGCAATTGTGTAAACAACAAAAGATGCCGCTACAAGTCCGGTTTGACCGGATAAGAACAGGTATAAAAATACCGGCGCAAGCAGAATTCTTATCAGGCTTAATGTATTCGGAAAATTCATCTTATTGATCCCGTATTGCGGATTACGGTTCAGGCATTAATATTTTTTAAAAATTATGATCTCAGAAATGATGAACTGTCCCGCAATCATCAATCAGAGATCCCAAATCGTTCAGACTCGTTCAATTATAGTTGCAATTCCCTGGCCAACTCCTATACACATCGCCGCCAGTCCGTATCTTAAATTCCTTTTTTCCATTTCATAAAGAAGCGTAGTAAGTATCCTTGCGCCGCTCATGCCAAGCGGGTGACCCAATGCAATTGCGCCGCCGTTTACATTCACCTTATTCATATCAAGCCCAAGCTCATCAATGCAGGCAAGTGCCTGCGCCGCAAATGCTTCGTTAAGCTCAATAAGGTCTATCTGCTCAAGCTTCAATCCTGCGCGCTCAAGCGCTTTGCGTGCTGCGGGTATAGGACCCAAGCCCATGCAATCCGGTTCAACCCCGGCAACCGCGCTGGATACTATCCTTGCGCGTTTGGTTAAGCCAAGCTCATCAGCTTTTTCTGCGGAGGCAAGAAGTACCGCGCATGCGCCGTCATTCACGCCGCTGGAGTTTCCCGCTGTGACCGTACCGCCCTCTTTTGCAAATGCCGGTTTAAGCTTCGCAAGTTTATCAAGTGTTGTATCAAGCCTTGGGAATTCGTCAACATCAAAAACTATAGTTTCTTTTTTACTTATTATTTCAACCGGTGTAATTTCATTTCTGAACTTACCGCCAAGTATTGCTTCCTTGGCTTTCTGCTGTGAGTGCATTGCGAATTCATCCTGGCGTTCGCGCGATAAGTTGTAACGCTTTGCAACGTTTTCGGCGGTTTCACCCATTGAATACGGGTAATACATCTTCGCGAGTTTTGGATTTGTAAAACGCCATCCTATTGTTGTATCATAAACTGCGTTTGTACGGGTGAATGCTTCGGTTGCTTTTGGCATTACAAAAGGTGCGCGCGTCATTGATTCAGTTCCGCCGGCTATCATCACATCACCTTCACCCGTCATAATTGCCCTTGATGCGTCAATTACTGCCTGCATCCCTGAGCCGCATAACCTGTTTACAGTTGCCCCGCCTACAGTGATTGGCAATCCCGCAAGCAGAACGCTCATCCTTGCAACATTGCGGTTATCTTCGCCGGCCTGGTTGGCACAGCCCAATATTACATCTTCAATTATTTCCCTTGAAATTCCTTTATCATCCAGGTTACGTTTTACAACTTCCTTTATCACCCCTGCGGCCATATCGTCAGGCCTTACATCTTTTAACGAACCCGAATATTTGCCTATCGGAGTCCTTGCTGCATCAACTATAAATACTTCTTTTTTATGCATTTAGCTGCTTAAATTGTGCGTTAATTTGTATAAAACATTTCGCTAAATTACTTAATTATCACGCGTTAAACAAGGTAACAGAAATTACAGGTAGTAGCGCAAAACTAATGCATCTCTTATTCCTGCTATAATCGGGTTTGTTTAAAACATCTCCCAAATTGTTTCTTTTGTAATTTGCCCGTTAAGGGTTATTTTTGTATTAACAGGAAACAGATCAAATAAACAGGAGGCATAATGCAAAAATTCAGGTTCATATCGGCGCTGGTTGTTATGTTTTTTATCATAACAAGCTGCTCAATGGTTGATAAACTCAAAGAAAAACTGGGTTCAAAAGATAAAGGCAGCGATACAAAAGAGGAAACAACTAAAGAAGAAACCAAGGAGGTTACTTCTACTGCTGACCTTGAATTCTATAACAAGTATATAGCAGTATCAAACAAGGTTCAGGATGCAGGCGAAAAAGTATATAAAGATTACATCAACGACGTTCCCGCCCCTAAATCAATTACAAAAAGCTCTTTCATTATGGCGGTATCGTTCAAGCTTTCCGCCGATAATCTTGAGCGGGTTTACAAAGAGTATAACCGCTCGCTTTTTGATGGCGGAGAACTTTCCAAGCTTAACGCATCATCTGAGATGAAATCAGAAATTGAAGGCAATTTTAAAGATGTGCTCAAGAGCATGGATGAGCTTTACAATACCTCAATAAAAGTTGCCGAGTATTATACTAAAAGCAAATATAAAGAAGATCTTTCTATGGCCGAATCATATGACGAACAGATGAAAACGGCTTATGAAAAGTATAAATCTTCGTTTGATAAATTTTCAAACTCCGTAAAGAAATTTAAACCGCAGCGCAAGGTTAGAGATATTGAATCGATCAAAAATCCCGATGAAAAGGCTGTAGCGATACTTATGAACTCATACGAGAACACGCTTGATAAAGCCGAGGAATTCTACGATGCATTCAACGGACTTGAATACAAGGGCGATTACTCAAAAGCAAAAGATAAATTCAGGGAATTTGAAGCTTCATTTAAAGAAGATAAAAGTTCAGTTCTTAATGCGGAGTTTTCAGAGAAGACAAAGTACATGAAGTACAGCTACGAGGATTATTTCGTAAAAATGACCAATATGTTCCTTGATGCAGGCACAAAGTTCTTCGATCACGCGCCATCAGCAAAGGATGGCAATGACTTTAACCGCTCATATGATGACGTTGTTAATAATTACAACTACATGATAACGGCGTATAATACCAATATCAATATTGTAAACAGCTTCAGGGTGTATT
>CAZQYL010000083.1:6280-8140 GCA_964597425.1 uncultured Ignavibacteriales bacterium
AAACATAAAACCAATTCCCCCGCTGCCAAAAATATCGGGAGCCCGCTCAGATACACCAAACCCGCCCTGAACAACAGCCATAACATTTTTTGCAAAACGGTAACTTAAGCCCGCTCCCAGGCGGTGGTCAGGCGTACGCCGGTGCTGAAAGTAACTGAATGCTTCCGCAAAAGCGCCAACCTTCTTGCTTACATTTGCGTTCAGCGAAACCGAATAGCTGCCGTACTTATCGGTGAAGTAATCATAGACATTCCACCCGTAGCCGGCATTTGCACCAATGCTGAAACTTTTAGAGATGTTCTTCTGCAGCATCAGCCTGAACACAGGCGAAATATAATCCATATGAAAATAGAAATTACCTGCGGGTATATATACATCAGCCTTAATTGCGGTTGAAGGAATTATCTTATTTTCTTCAAGTAGTTTTATTTTTAAGCCTGCTTCGATGGGTCCGCCTGAATAAACACCGTTTCTGCGCTCAGAATAGAACCACGAATCGCTTGATAGGGTGCCGTAAAAATCCTGAATGAAAACAAATCCAAGCCTTAGTTCAATATTTTTTAAAACACCAATTCTGAATGCCAAAGAAGGATTATTAATGCGCATACTGTAATAGGTAGCAGTATATTGATCAGGAGTGCCGAGAAGCTGAGTAAAAGTGTTTTCAGTGTACCAGCAGCTGCCGCCAAGCTCTGTCTGAATTTTCCATTGCGGTATAATATCAGTTGCCAGAGTCACCTTTGAGTGATCAACCGAGATCACGGAATCATTTTGGGAATATATATTAGATATCAGAGTGAACAGGAAAAGAAAAAGGATCTTTGTTTTCATGATAAGATTTTATTTGTGTGATATCACAAAAATGGGGAAACAAGAAGAATTATAAAATGATGATTATCATTAGAATGTATGAGTAAAAATCAGAAAACCCTGTTTAGAGTGAAAAATTGTTTAGAAAGGAGAGGAATACCAACATTCGACTCCTACGGAGCCGTTATTAACACTCAACGCAAATTCTATAAACATTTGACTCCTACGGAGTCAGTACTGTGTTACAGAAAAACTAAACCATGATTAAATGGATCTATAGAATAACTTGAAGTTGCTGAACTGCAAATCGTGGTAATCCTGTAATCATTTGAATCATGGTTCATAAGCTTTTTATTTAGGTAACCTTACAGATACACCGCCGCCAACAAAAAAGTCAGGCGATTTTTCTGAAATGCCAAAACCAAATGCCGCATCCACCTGAACATTTTTTAAGATAAGGTAAGTTAACCCCGCGTCAAAACGGTGGTCAGGTGAAAATTTCTGCGGCATAAAGCCGTAGAGCTCAACAAATCCGGATAGCTTGTTAACCAGGCTTGCTCCAAGTGCAATTGTATACAGGCCCGTTGCACCGGGCGCGCCGGCGCCGAACTCGCCGCCGATGTTATAAGATAGCGAAAATCGTTTACTCAGGCTGTTAGTCATCGCGAAACGGAATTCCGTACCTATGTAATCTGACTGGAACGCGCTGTTATCTTTAAACGGAATTGTAATACTCAGCAGCAGTGCAGTTTCGGGCATTGAGCCTTTTTCACTGAAGAGTTTTATTTTTGTTCCGGCCATAACCGGACCCATACCATTTTCACTTGTTGATGTGCCGCTAATGGTGGTTTTGCTGTTTATGATCTCGATACCACCGCGCAGCTCAACATTTTTCGCAATGCCGTATCTGAGTAAAATAGATGGAGCCGAAAGTGTATTTGTTTTAAAATCCTTAACAGGCTCGTCATTTTCCGAGGTGATTCCCGCCTCTACCTGGAAATAACCCCTATCCATAAGGTAGGGCGATTCAGACTGGTCAGGCCTATCGGT
>CAZQYL010000083.1:8240-9500 GCA_964597425.1 uncultured Ignavibacteriales bacterium
TTTTGCATTGCGGAGTGCGTCTTCAGCGAAGCTAAACCAAGGAAGAACAATACAACAGTAAACAGCACAGTGCATAACGTAAAATCATCGCCGAATTTATTTGCCGCATTACCTTTATTCAGCAGAACTTTTGCAGAGTCATTCATGTGGTCTGACTCATCCATCCTTGCCATGATGCTATCCAGCGCGGCAGCCTGCTCTTTATCGTATTCGCTTACATCCTTCGGATCATCTGCCAGATCTTTCTGCAGCCCCGGGCTTAGTTTGGTGAAAAAATATGCGGCGTCCTCAACATCACCTTTTTCTGTGTTATCCTTCCACTGTGAATAAATGATATCATCTTTCATATCATTCACTTCAAATGAATTGAGATCGCTTAACGCCTCAAGATATATTGTATTGCCGTGGTTGGTAACGGTTACTGACTGCGTGTAGCTTGTCTGCATTTCACCGCCCCATAACGCGGAGCAGTATGCCGCAAATGCGCCAAGTACTGTTGAAATACCCAGTAATACTGTAATAATTATTTCAAGTTTGGTAGCTTTTTCGTGTTCCGGTACATCCGCTGAACCTTTTGTGGTATCTTCTGCCATTACCTGTTTTCTCCTGTTATTTAATTATTTCAATCAGCAAATATAATATTATTTTTCTGATTTTTAATGCTTTAACAGGGATTTATTTCCTCGGAATTTCAGAACCATGCGGGTCTTTTTCAGGGAAACCAAGCTCTTCATCAAGCTCATCAACCATATCTTCGGTCAGCACATGCTCAACTTTTTCAGCTTCAGGGTGAATGTGTTCAATATCAACTACGTTCTTGCTTGTAATGTATGTTTCCCAAAGCCTGTGTGTTCTTACCAAGCGCAAAGCGTACTTTACACCGTCCTCGGTCAGATTGTATGTTCCGTTTGTACGAAGCATCAGGTCTTTACCTATCAGCGTTCTGATAGCGGCTTCAACCCTGCCGTTTGAAATTCCTAATTCATTTGCGATTTTATCTACAAGCTCAGTTTTTCCGGGTTCATCTTTAAACCGGTATGAGAGCTTTATAACATCCTCTATCAGCACCATTTTTGATGCCGACCTTCTGCGGAATAGTTTTGTAACAACGCCCTCTTTTGGCGAGAATAAAAATGCCAGCATAAATAACGCAACAGCAACAAGTACAATCGAGGCTCCCGACGCAAAATTAAAGTGATATGAAAGATAAAGTCCCGTGATAGCCGATATTGTACCGAACATTGCCGAGAGCAGTAATAT
>CAZQYL010000084.1:0-9400 GCA_964597425.1 uncultured Ignavibacteriales bacterium
GTTACATTTGCTTCAATCAAAGCGTTAACATTTAATTAACAAAACCTCTCCCTAAATAAGGAGAATTATTGGAGGTAATAACTACATGAAATATCTTAAACTTTTTGTATTGGCAGTAGCTTTTCTTTTCGCTGCTAATACTTATTCACAGTGGACATATTGCAACGGTTCCGCTGGTATGACAGGTCTCGGTACAAACCCTGGCATATACTGTCTTGACGGAAACACAGCAATTGTTGTTGGCGGCGTAACAGGCGCACCAAAAGTTTACAAAACAACTAACGGCGGCGTTAACTTCGTTAATGCTACAGGTAACTTAACCGGCGGCGAAATTTACGCAGGCTGCGTTATTGACGCAAACACATTTATAGTTGGTGATGGTCCTGCTTCAGGTACAGCTAACTTAAAAAGAACATCAGATGGCGGAACAACCTGGACAGTTGTTTTAACGACAGGCGGTGCCGGCGGATTCTTTAACGGTATAGTTAAAGCTGCTACAAATCCAAACTTTATAGTTGCACAGAGCGATGCTTTCGCAGGAACAGCAGCTATGTTCGTTTCAACAAACGCCGGTCTTAACTGGACATTACAGAACATGACAGGCGTTGGTTTCACAATCGGTTCATTACCCGCAGTATTCTGCATAGATAACCAGTTCTACGGCAGCGGCGCAAGCACAGCACCCAGAATTGGCGTTACAACAAACGGCGGTACATCATGGACAGGTTATCCTATCAGTGTTACCGGTACATTTACATCAGGCGTTGCTTTTAACAACAACAAAACAAACGGTCTTGGAATATCAAGTGCTTCATATCCTAATATTTCAAGAACAACTAACGGCGGCGTAAACTGGTCAACACTTTCAACAGGCGGTACAGGAACAAGCACACTTAATGTTTTAAGATGGGCTCCCGGAACAGACATCTGCTATTTAGCTACATCACTTGGAATTATGGTTACCACAAACAACGGTACATCATTTTCCAACATGACAACAAGCTCAATCACAGGATTCTTTGATATTTCAGTTCAGGTAGTTGGCGGCAATATAGTTGGTTATGCAGTAGCTGGCGATGGAAGTGTTGTTAGACTTTCAACACCGGTTGCAGTTGATCCTACAAACACAACAACACCATCAACATTTGCACTCGAGCAGAACTATCCAAATCCGTTCAATCCTTCAACAACAATCAAATATTCAGTACCGGTAAGCGGCAATGTATCAATAAAGGTATATAACAGCATCGGTGTTGAAGTTATGACAGTTGTTAACGGTAATCATGTTGCAGGTAACTATGTTGAAAACGTTGATCTCAGCGGTCTTTCATCAGGTATCTACTTCTATACATTAACATCAGGCGACTTTAAAGATACAAAGAAAATGATGCTGGTAAAATAATTCAATTATTTTGCAGTCAGTATTTCTAAAATTGATCTTTTAGAAATCGTTAAAATTTCCACAAAAACCCCGCTGAATAAGCGGGGTTTTTCTTTTGGTTTGAGATTTTTTCTAATATTCATTAGATTAGCAAAAAACCTCACCAATAATATGAATAAAATTGCCCTATGGCTAATAGTTATTTTTAATCTCACAGGCTCTGCAGTTTTCTCACAGTGGTCAGTGACCTCACAGCTATCTGCAAATGAGCTGGGAAGCTATCCTTCAATATCTGTGCCTAATTGCAGTACTGTAGTTGTATGCGGCGGCGCCACAAACAATCCAAAGGTATTCATTTCAACCAACAGCGGTTTAAATTTTGTTAATATCACAGGTAATATTACCGGTGCAGAGCTATATACGGTATACGCATTAAATAAAGATACAATTTTTGCAGGAGATGGCGGAAATCCCGGCGGAACCGGAGGAAATGCAAAAGTTTACAGAACTACAAACGGCGGAGTGAACTGGACTGTTGCTCTTACAACAGGCGGAAACAGCGGATTTATCAGCGGCATTACATTCAGTCATCTGGATCCTGATTTCGGGATAATTGTAAGCGACCCTGCGGAAAATAATGACTCATTCTGGGTGGCAAAAACACACAACAGAGGAAGTACGTGGCAAATTACAAAAGCTCCAAACGCCGCACAGTACACTACTCAAAATTCTGATTTTGCTGTTGACAGTTTATTCTATGGTTTCGGACTTAATACAACCCCCGCAAGATTCTATTTAACAACAAACGGCGGCACAAGCTGGGTCATAAGGACTATAGGGCTAAACGGCTTTTCAGTACCCTCTATAGCATTCAAATCAGATAAACTTACCGGGATTGCCATAAGTGATATTGCCATGCCCAATATTGCAAGAACAACAAATGGAGGGCTTAACTGGCAGGCTGTTAATGTCGGGGTGAACACATCCGGAGTAGCAACGGTAAAATGGATACCGGGGACAAGCATTTTCTTCCTTGCGGCTAGTAACATCAGGCGTTCATCCGATAACGGGCTGAGCTGGTTCGAAATGAATACTGATGGTGTTTTAAATTTTGTTCATATGGATGTATACCCTACGGGCGCAAATTCAATTTGCGCTTATGCACTGGCATCAAGCGGCAAAATCTTAAGATTCGAAGGTGAGCCTTTTGCAATTGATCCCGGAAATTCAACAATACCGGTTGAATTCAGACTGGAGCAGAATTTCCCTAATCCGTTCAATCCAGAAACAATAATAAAATATTCTGTGCCTCAATCAGGGCAGGTAAAACTCGCTGTATACGATCTTGGCGGAAAAGAAGTTAAACTCATAAAAAGCGGATATCATACTGCGGGTAACTATGAGGAAACTGTAAACATGAACGGATTTTCATCAGGTGTCTATATATACGAACTCACTTCGGAGGCTGTTACCCTGACCAAAAAAATGGCATTAATAAAGTGATATGAAATTTTCATAGAGAACCGTTATAATTCAATATAATCCCATTTGAAAAAGGAAGTTATACTTTAATTGTTAATTCACAATTGTTTAATTATATTTGACCCGGTGTTAAATTAATATTATATCATGAATCCATTAATACATTTATTTCTGGCGGGCTTTTTTTCTGTAGTACCTATGATCATGTATCTTGTTATCATTTGGTGGATGGACAGATATGAACGCGAGCCATTCTGGCTTGTAAGCATGAATTTCTTCTGGGGTGCAACAGGAGCTATAATCTTTGGTATTATTGGCAGTATGATAATGGGTCTTGGTGTGACAGAGTTTATTTACCAGTTTGCAAATGATTCTGACGCCGGTACACTAAATAATCTGGCAGGTGCTGTTATTGTCGCGCCTGTGGTTGAAGAATCCACAAAAGGTATATTCCTGCTGATGATGGCATTCAGCCGCCATTTTGACGGACCAGTTGACGGCGCGGTTTACGGCGGTGCCGTAGGATTGGGATTTGGTATGACAGAGAACTTCCTTTATTTCATGAGCTTTCCGCAGGACTATGTTGGATTGTTCGCACTCATAATTATCAGGACATTATTCTCCGCAGTTCTTCACTGCTGCACACAGGCGGTATTTGGAGCAGCTATAGGCTTTGCAAAGTTCAAAGGTTTGTTTGCAAAACTTACAATCATTCCGCTTGGATTAGGATTGGCAATATTCATGCATTTTATGTGGAACCTGACAGTAAGCTTTAACTCAACCGCGCTGATAGGTTTTGCATTCATGATATTGTCTGTTATCATTATATTCACAGTATTCCAGTTCGCAGTACATCATGAAGGAAAGATCATTCACAGGGAGCTTACTGATGAGGCTAATACAACCGGATATATTCCAAAGGAGCACTTGCTTCACCTGCCTTTCACTTCAAAAAGATACAAAAAGGGTTGGCTTGCATCGAATATAAACCAGAAAGATTATGTTAAGACGGCTATAAAACTCGCCATAAGAAAGAACCAGATAAAGAATATTAAAGCAACCGGCAGCAATGTTTATGTCAGAGAAGTTGAGACTCTCAGAACAAAGATCTACACAATATTGTTTTACAACCAGCAAAAACCACAGTAACTTAATTGGTATTTAAAATTTTCAGAGCCAGTCCCGTAACAGCGGATTGGCTTTTTAATTTCACCGGATGACCATTTCAATAGTAATTGCAAACTGGAACACCAGGAGCCTGATAGAAGATTGCATTAATTCCATTTTCAGTTCAACTCTGTTTAGTGAGGTGAGTTATGAAGTGATAATTATTGATAATGCTTCAACCGATGGCAGCAGGGAATATCTGCGGTCGATCAAAGATAAGATCACGCTTATAGAGAATGATTCAAACACCGGCTATGCCAGAGCCTGCAACCAGGGAATGAAAATCGCCAAAGGCAGGTTTGTTCTGCTTTTGGGCAGCGATACGATAATGAAACCGGGTACGCTTGCTGCATGTGCGGATTTCCTTGATACAACTCCTGATGCAGGAGCAGTATCCTGCAAACTGCTGAATCCTGATGGAAGCACCCAGAACAGCCTGAAGAAATTTCCCAAACTTAAGAACGCATTTTACACTTATCTTTCTTTTGATAAAATGAATCGTGAATATGATATGGCTGATTTTGATTATGATTCAACCTGTGAAGCCCAGCAGGCAGCCGCAACTTTCCTGATGGTAAGAAGGGATCTATTAGAGAAAATTTCATATTTTGATGAATCATACAGGATATTGTACAATGATGTTGATCTCTGCAGCAGGATCTGGGAAGCAGGCTACAGGATCTATTTTCTGCATTCAGTATCCATTATTCATTATGGCAGCCACTCCACAAAAAACGCAGATTTTGCGCTGAGGAAAATAATGTACAGTGATATCTACAGGTATTATTCAAAACATTTTGGCTTTAAGGCTAAGTTTTTATACCCTATTTTAGCGTTCAGACTTATTGTAGTATCTACTATTAAAGCCTAAGGAGCCAATTAATATTTCAGAATGTCATTAAGAGATAAGGTAATTAAAAATACTTTTTACCACTTTATAGCACAGGCATTCGGCTTCTTATCCCCTTTCATACTAACCCCGCTGATAATCTCACATATCGGTCAAACTGAATTCGGTATTTACGCTATTGTACTGGGATTTATTGGTACATTCGGACTGCTTGATTTCAGTTTTTCGGCGTCTTTCATAAAGTTCATTTCAGAGCATTATAACCGGAAACAATATGATGAACTGAACAGAACTATAAATACAGGTTTATTCTTCTATATTTTTTTCACCGCAGCAATATGTATTGTCGTTGTAATTTTCGCAAGCCAGGTACTTGGACTGATAAATATTCCGCCTGAGCTGTTCGAACTTGCCGAATTTTCGCTATATATCAGCCTGATCATTTTTTTCATTGCAACATCAAGTACAATTTTTGTTTCTGTACTTATAAGCGTACAGAAAATGTACCTGAACAGCATAATTGGACTTGCTATAAATATCACAAATTTTGCAGTAACATATATTCTACTTGTATCCGGATTCGGACTGAAAGGAATTTTGTATGCCCAGCTTGGAGCTGTTATAGTAAGCGTATTTTTTAATATTTACCTTGCCTTCAAAGAAGTCCCGGAGATCAGGATCAGGTTTTCATTCCTGAACAAAGCAACATTCCGGTCAATGGGTTCATTCGGCTTGCAGATGCAGGTATCTCGTTTCTCTTCATTTCTTTCTGAAAAGTATGATGAATTTCTCCTTGGATATTTTTCAAGCCTTGGCAACGTAACTTTTTTTAACCTTGCAAACCGCGTAACCAGACTTGGGAAGTTTTTCCCGCTACAGTTGTTTCAGCAGGTTGCGCCAGTTGCCGCAGAGCTGAACGCAAACAAAGATGAGCACAGGCTGAACGAACTCTTCTTTGAAGCAACTAAATATATGACGGTTTTTTCTGCCCCGATATTTTTGTTCATCTTTATTTTCGCTGAGCTATTGATAACAACATGGCTGGGTGCCGGGTATGAAATGACAATATACCTTTTGAGGATACTGGCTATTGGTCAATTGGTAAACCTGCTTGTTTCGGCACCGGGGAATTCTATAATCCCTAATTTAGGAGTACCCAAATACCTGATGTACGAAGGCATAATAAGTCTTGCTGTGAATTTGGTGCTGAGTTTTGTATTAATAAAATATTATGGAATTGTTGGTGCAGCAATTGGTACGACTGCTGCAACGCTTATAGCTTCAACATATATATACATTACCTCTGCAAGCTACTTCAAAGAAAATCCTCTTAAATTTTTGTTCAGAAGTTATTTCAAACCGCTATTGATAGCGTTAACGCTGTGTATAATTGTTTATACAATATACTATTTCGCGTTGCCTGTAATTTCTTTACCAACCGGCAGGTTATCGGGAATTATTCTTATAGTTTTTACATCGGGATTATTCTTCACCTCATATATATTTATATTATGGAAATCAGGCTACCTGAATGAACGCGATAAGGACAACATGAATAAACTGATAAAATTAATAAACCCGATGAGGAAAAAAGGGTAGAATGAAAATTAATTTCATAGTTCCTGAAATTACCAGAACAGGCGGAATGAATATAATTTTCCAATATGCTAACAGACTGCTTGAGCGCGGACATGATGTTGAGTTATATTCACCAATAATACCTTTTAATTTACATAAGAACGGCATCAGGTGGTATTATTTAAAATACCAGGTTAAGTCTCTTTTGAAATGGCTGAGGTACGGAAGGGAGATTATCCCCAAGAATATGTATCCATATAAGTTTAAGATAAATTTTGTACCAATAATGCTGAACACTTTCGTAAGAGATGCTGATGTATCTATTGCAACATCATGGCCAACATCATACCCTGTTTATCATTTCAACCCTTCAAAAGGCAGGAAATACTACCTTATTCAGGATTATGAAATATGGAATGCAAATGTTAAATTAGTCGATAGATCATACACACTACCGTTGAAAAGAGTAGTATGCTCTAAACATATGCAGAAATTACTCTTTGAAAAATTCGGCTCAGATTCAGAGCTTGTTTACATTGGATTGGACAGAAACAGGTTCCATAACGATAACAAAGTTTATAACGATCCGCCGGTTATAGCATTTCAGGATCACTCGCTCCCAAATAAAAACGTGGAAGGTGCGATTTACACATGCGAAAAACTGAAGAAGGAATATCCTGCGGTCAAATTCAGGGCATTTGGTGTTAAAAGGTATCATAAATTGCCTGATTTTATTGAATTTACAGAAAATCCGAGTGACGAAAAATTAACGAATATTTATTCAACTTCAGATATATTTCTATTTTCAAGCAGGCATGAAGGGTTTGGTTCGCCTCCCTCAGAAGCGATGGCTTGTAAGTGTGCAATTGTCGCAAATAAAGTGGCAGCAATTCCGGAATACTCCGAACATAAGAAAACAGCTATCCACGCTGATCCTGATGATAAAGACGGTTTATACAAAGGCGCAAAGTTTTTGCTGGATAATCCGGGTAAGTTAAAGGAGATTTCAGAAGCTGCTTATATACATATCAGGGAATTTATGAACTGGGATAACAGTATCATTCATTTTGAAAAATTCATAAGTAAATAGTTTGTCAACATCCATAATAATAGTAAATCATAACACCGGCAGTATTCTGCTGGATTGCATCAGGTCTGTTTTTAAATTTGAAAAAAGCAGCGGCATCGAGATTATTATTATTGATAATTATTCAGCGGATAATTCAAAGGAAATTATTACCAAATTATCAACTGAGTACAATAACGTTAAGTATGAATTCACTAATTCTCTGATAAGTTTTTCAGCAGCAAATAATATTGGAATCAAACAGGCATCTGGTGAATATTTACTGATAATGAATCCCGATATTATTTTCACAGAGCCTGTACTGGATAAATTGATCGCCGATATGAATAGCAATGAAGATATCGGGGCCATTACTCCTGCTTTAGTTGGCACAGATAGCAATTTTCAGAGGAACTATTTTCAGCGATATCCATCGATTAGACAGTTTATATACTATCACTCAATAATTGCTAAATTTTTCAACCGCTCTGCTAAGAGAATGAACAGGTATCTTGAAAATCAGGATATAGATACTTCAACAGGAAAAATATATTTCACAGAACAGATACCATGCGCTTTTTTTCTTACAGGAAAGGATAAAATTACTAAACTGGGATTAATGGATGAGTCTTACAAATTATTCTTTGAAGATGTTGACCTGAGTTACAGATTAGCTAAAAACAAAAGACTTGCTGTAGATACCGGTTTAAAGGTTACTCATCTAGGGGGGTCAAGTTTTAAAACAGAAAACAACTGGTGGCTGCATGGCAGATACATAATAAGTATGATCAACTTCTTTAAAAAGCACTACTCCCCTGTTAGAACAACTATTTTAAAAGTATTGATCAGAATAAACTCATACATGATATTATTCATTGAAGCCGTAAAAAATATCCTGGGCAGTAAAGATGAATACAGGCAAAAGAAACACAGGTATTTAATTCAATTATTGAAGGAAGAGAATTGATAAGCATAGTTATCCCGAATTATAACGGACTTGAGCATTTAAAGACATGTTATGCATCTTTAAAAAGGCAGACTATGCAGGATTTTGTTGTAATACTTGCTGATAACGGTTCCAAAGATGATTCTATTGGATATACTAAAGAGCAATTCCCGGGGGCGGTAACAATTGAAATTGGATATAATTCCGGATTTGCAAAAGCTGTAAATGATGGAGTTAAATACTCACTGAAAAACTTTAACAGCAATGTAATATTTCTGCTGAATAACGATATTGAGCTTCAGGATAATTTCTTTGAAATAGCCCTAAAATCGTTGAATTCAGACGCAAATGCTTCGATTCTGGCAGTAAAAATGCTCAACTACTTTAACCGGGATACGATTGATGACTGCGGAGATTTTATAAAGGCAAATGGCGGCTCACCACTTGCTAGAGGAAATAATGAAAAAGATATTGGGCAATATGATAAGCAGGAGTGCATTTTCGGCGCCTGCGCAGGAGCCGCTTTCTACAAAAAGGAAGTATTTGAAGATATAGGTTTATTTGATGAAACATTTTTTGCATATTATGAAGATATTGATCTCAGCTTTCGCGCACAGTTAGCTGGATATAAATGCCTGTATGAGCCAAAGGCAGTTTGTTACCACAAACGCGGAGGAACAAGTTCAGTTGCCACGCACGGCTTTCAGACTGAAATGTGCGAACGCAATCTTGTGCTAATGCGTATAAAGAACTATCCCCTTTCAATCTACCTGCTTTATCAGCCGCTATTTTTTATCGCAAGAGTAAAAAGGTATTATTCATTCATAAGATTCCATTCATTTACAATTTTCGCAAGGGCAGTAAAAGGATACTTGCGCGGATCTTTTTTACTCATTACAAAACTGCCTGCAAGATTTAAGATACAGAAAA
>CAZQYL010000085.1:0-9395 GCA_964597425.1 uncultured Ignavibacteriales bacterium
AGCATCTGACTACGGATCAGAAGGTTTGGGGTTCGACTCCCTACGGGTGTACAAATAAAGCAGGTTGCTAAACCTGCTTTTTTTATTTGAGCGTCCGATACAGCTTATCCTGTTGACCAGCAGGAGATTTGTAGGTTTGGGGTTCTCCCAAAGGGACTCTCGAAGATTCCTTCGGAACTTCTGAGGACTCCCTATCCCAAAGGGACTCTCAAGGATTCCTTCGGAACTTTGGAGCGGGTGTACAAATAAAGCAGGTTGTTAAACCTGCTTTATTGTTATTGACCGAGTAATTCAAAAATTAAGTATTTATGTAAGGACTTTCAAGAGGTTCTTTTGTTCTTTATATGATTCTATAAGAACATACATGAATGTGATTCCAATTTAAAGAGGAATCTCCTTATCAACACTATTTAAAGGATGTAAAATCTAACACCCAAAACAATTCTCCATTAACCGGCTTTATGTAGTTTGCAGGGTATTGCTTTGCTTTTTCGCTTCCATCTAGAATACTTCTGACTATATCCTCTTTATTCCTGCCGCTCACCAAAAAATAGATATTCCTGGAATTATTGATTAGCTGACCTGTCATTGTAATTCTTTCCTGATTGGTAATTGGATGATATGCGACATCATAAAGATTGCCGGATTGGAGCAATTTCATCTGGTTCGGGAAAATTGAGGCGGTATGTCCGTCTTCACCAATACCAAGAAGAATAATATCAAATTCCGGCAGTGAATTTTTTGGCGGAACGCTATGTTCAACAAGTTCTGAATATCTCACAGATTCTTTTTCAGCAGGTGATTCACCCTTTATCCTATGCAGCCTGGCCGGTGAAATACTGATATTTTTGAAAAGCGTATTGTATGCATTGCCGAAATTACTTTCTTCGGATGCCGGTTCAACACAACGTTCATCTACCCAATAAAAATTGATCCTGTTCCATTCAATCTTTTTAGAATATTCTACAGCAAGTTTCTTGAAAAATTCTTTTGGTGTATTACCCCCTGAAAGGGCGATATTCAGTTCGGCCTTAGTTTTCAGCAGTTCATCAATCTTTTTGCGAAAAATACCGGCAAAACCTGCGGTCAATTCTTCAGGAGATTCAAATACTATGGTGTTGTCCCTACTCATTTAAGATAAATGTTTATTCATTGCTCATTGATAATTGTATATTGTTTATAGCTCGCAGTAAACTCCGTCATCGGCAAGATTTTTGCACGGGTATCGCCATGTAATGTGCTCACCACCTGCTATTAGGTCGTCAGCAACATCGGGTCCCCATGTGCCTGCAGGATACCCGTAAATTTTCAATTTATGGTCTTCTGTCCAGGCTTTCTGTATCGGCTCAACGAATTTCCAGGCTTCTTCAACAGCATCAGCCCTCAAAAATAATGTAGAATCACCTATCATACAGTCATAAATCAGCCTCTCATAAGCTTCCGGTATATGAACATTCGATATATCACTGTAATGAAAATCCATATTCACGTTATGCACTTTAAAGCCCGAACCGGGTTCTTTCATCCCGAATTTAAGCAATATGCCTTCATCTGGCTGTATTCGCAAAATGAGCTGATTATCGCTGATATTCTGACTTTCCTTAAACAGGTAATGGGGCGTTTTCCTGAAATGTATTACAGCCTCAGTGACTCTTGTCGGCAGTTGTTTTCCTGTTCTGATATAAAATGGCACCCCTCCCCAACGCCAGTTATCGATAAAGAATTTTATCGCCGCGTATGTTTCTGTTCGCGAATCCGGTGCAACGCCTTTTTCTTCCCTGTAACCCTTCACACTTTTTCCGTTGATAGTTGAAGCAATATACTGCCCGCGAATAACATTACTCTCAATTTCCTCAGGCTTCAACTGTCTTAAAGATTGCAGCACCTTGAGCTGTTCATTTCTCACGGCATCTGAATCAAATGAAGAAGGCGGCTCCATTGCTATCAGTGTTACCAGCCTAAGCAGATGGCTCTGTACCATATCACGCAATGCGCCGGAAGTCTCATAATAACCGCCCCTGTTTTCAATGCCAATATTTTCGGCAGATGTCACTTCAACATGATGAACATAATTCCTGTTCCAGATCGGTTCAAAAATCCCGTTTGCAAACCTGGTTACAAGTACGTTCTGAACTGTTTCCTTGCCAAGGTAGTGGTCTATCCTGTAGATCTGGTTTTCATCAAAGATACTGTGCATTCTTTGGTTCAGCTCAATAGCCGAAGCAAGGTCATACCCGAAAGGTTTTTCTACAATTATCCTGCAGAATCCACCTGCGCTTTTATTAAGTCCCGCATTGCCAAGGTTTGCGGAAATTTCCGCAAATAATGATGGAATAGTGGCCAGATAAAAAATGTAATTACAATTCTCTCCGCAGGTTCCGCTTAAGCTGCTGATCCTTGTCTTCAGTTCATTGTATGAAAGCGGGTTCTTGAAGTCCATAGGAAAGTAACTCAATTTATCCAGAAATTTATCTATCGCGGCAGGATGAACGGTAGAATCGCCTTTAGCTATTGCACCTCTCATAGCTTCCCTGAATTCAATATCTGAGTAAGCTGAACTTGCAGTTCCCAGAACCGCGAATTTTTCGGGAAGGTTATTCTGCTTATAAAGTTCATAAATAGCGGGGATCAATTTCCTTTTGGTAAGATCTCCCGAAGCTCCAAAAATTATGATAACACAATTATCCGGTTTTTTCAAATTCTGCTTTCTATAAACTGCTTTGTTAAATTTACAAACCCTAATTATTTATCTTTAACAACTCTGTGACCCCCAAACTGGTTTCTCAGGGCAGCCAATACCTTCATTGCAAATGAATTTTCCTGCCTGGATTCAAACCTTGTATAGAGTGATGAAGTTATAACATGGGCCGGCACATTCTGTTCAATTGCTGCCTCAATAGTCCATCTTCCTTCACCGCTGTCTTCAACATATCCTTTTATTGAGTCAAGGTTCGGATCTTCGCGGAACGCTTTGACAGCAAGCTCAAGCAGCCAGGATTGCACAACACTGCCATGCATCCAGCCGCCGGCAACTTTTTCTACATCAATACTGAATGGAGAGGTTTTTAATATTTCAAAACCTTCGGCATATGCCTGCATCATTCCATATTCTATTCCGTTATGTATCATTTTTACATAGTGCCCAGCGCCGCTCTCGCCGCAGTAGGTATATCCTCCTTCCGGGGCCAGCGACTTAAAAACCGGGTAAATATATTCAACTGCCTCCTTGTTTCCACCTGTCATCAGGCTGTAGCCATTTTTAAGTCCCCAAACACCGCCGCTTGTTCCGCAATCAATGTAATTAATTCCGTTTTCACTCAGTTTTCTTCCTCGTTCCCTTGTTTCTTTCCAGTAAGAATTGCCGCCATCAATTATGATATCTCCCGGATGAAGAAGTGTACTCAACCCTCTGATATTTTCATCCACAGGTTTCCCGGATGGGACCATAAGCCATATTATTTTCCTTTCGGGTAGCCGGCTAACCATATCTTCAAGTGATCCGGAGCCTTCGGCACCTTTGCTGATTGCCAGGTCAATTTCGGGCCTTGTTAAGTTGAAAACAACAACTTCATGACCATCTTTCAGCAGGCGTTCAACCATATTGCCGCCCATTTTACCTAAACCTATAAATCCTATTTTCATTTTTTTACCCCTGTATCAATTTTGAGAACTTAGTTGTGCTAAATATAAAATAACATTCTTAACCATAAAAGTCACAGAAGCATATTAATAATTGTTACCTGATATAGTTAAAAGTGTATATCCGGACAATTATCAACAGGCTGATTGACAATGGTCATTTTATTGAGATATATCTTACTCTATATTTGAGCATAATCAAATTTTACGAGCATTTCCGGCATTGAAAAATTACCGGAATATCAGCCCGAAGCAGAAGGGAGGTATGAAAAATGCCAATGAAGATAACAGATAATTGCATGAACTGCGGTATCTGCGAAATTCTGTGCCCGTATAATGCAATCTATCCCGGGGGAGTTAACTGGAGGAAGATACATAACAGGTACTTTATCTTTTGTGATGAGGATCTGATATATGATGATTTCTGGTCACCTGACCATTATTATGTTGTACCTGATAAGTGTACAGAATGTGTCGGTAAGTATCCGGAGCCCATATGCAAGACAGCATGCACAAAGGATGCAATGCTGAACGACAGGGTTCACTGGGAAAGTGAAGAGCATCTTTTTGCCAAGAAGGAATATCTTGAAACAATGCCGGGTATGCCGCAGCGATGAATAATTGCATAATACATCATCAAAACCACTCTGTTAACAGGAATTATCTTGAAAGGGCAATAGTGCACAGGAATTCAAGGAATATTCTTTCAATACTATTTGATGAAGTTAACTGCAGTGACGAAAAATTCGAGCAATTAAAAAAAGAAATTCATGCGAAACATATGTATCACCATACTGTACACAGAGATCTATGTAATGATGTTTTCAGCAGCTTTACATAGTAACTTATGAACTAGACAATTTTTAATTTATCGATATGCCAGATCTCATCTGAATATTCTTTTATTGCCCTGTCACTCGAAAACTTTTCCATTCTGGCTGAGTTTACAATAGACATTTTTGTCCACATTTCTGTATTCATGTAAGCAAGTTCAACTCGCTTTTGTGCAGTAGCGTAGGCCTGGTAATCTTCCATAACAAAATAATAATCCCTGTAAAGCAGTTCATTCACTATCGGATCAAAAATGCCGTGCTCATTCTTGTTAAAGTAATTTGTCTTGAGCATATCAATGATGAGCTTTAGCTCGGGATTTGTTTCGTAATGCTTTATTTGAGTATAGCCGTTTTTCCGTGCTGCCATAATTTCATCAGCGGTCATCCCGAATATAAAAATGTTATCATCGCCAACTTCATTTTTGATCTCAACATTTGCACCATCAAGCGTACCTATTGTAATGGCACCATTCAGTGCAAACTTCATATTTCCCGTTCCTGATGCTTCGAATCCTGCAGTAGAAATCTGTTCTGAAAGATCACTTGCCGGGATGATACGCTCAGCTAGTGTAACACCATAATTTTTTATGAAGAGAATTTTCAGCTTATCTCCAATCATAGGGTCGTTGTTGACATGTTCGGCAACTGAATTTATCAGCTTAATAATAGTCTTGGCCATAAAGTAACTTGGCGCTGCTTTGCCTCCAAATATTACTGTTCTTGGCACAAAGAATTCGTTTGGAGAGTTTTTTATTCTGTTGTAAAGTGAAATTACATGCAGAATATTGAGAAGCTGCCTTTTGTATTCATGAAAACGTTTTACCTGTGAATCGAAAATTGATTGAGGGTTAATATTCACATCATGATTCTTTGATATGAAATCAATAAGCCTCAGCTTATTATTCAGTTTTATTGAACGCCACTTTTGCCTGAATTTATCATCTTCAGTGAATTCTTCAATTTTCCTGAGTTCAGAGAGATCAGTTACCCATTTATTTCCAATCCTGGAAGATATAAGTTCAGAGAGTTCCGGATTAGCCTGAAGCAAGAATCTGCGAATTGAAATTCCGTTGGTTTTATTGTTGAATTTACCCGGCATGTATTTATTCAGGTCAGGGAAGATGTATTTTTTCAGAATATCTGAATGCAATTCAGCAACACCGTTTGTGGAATGACTGCCTACAATAGCCAGATTAGCCATTTTTATGGAATTGCCGTGAGCATCCTGTCTGATAATGGCCATTTTAGAAAGTACTGAATCATCTGTTGAATAATTTGTTTTTACTTCTTCGGTAAACCTGCGGTTAATTTCAGTAATGATCTGCATATGGCGGGGGAGAAGTGCCTGCAGCAGGCTTTCAGTCCACTCTTCAAGTGCCTCGGGTACAATAGTATGGTTTGTATATGCAAATACCTTCCGGGTTATATCCCAGGCTTCATCCCACTCTAAACCTTCATCATCCATCAGGATCCTCATTAGGTCAGGGATAGCTATTGCGGGGTGTGTATCATTTAGTTGTATTGCGGCCTTATCAGGCAGAAGTTTGAAATCAGTATTGTGCATCTTGAAATTATAGATAATATCCTGCAGGGTAGCTGAAACAAAGAAGTACTGCTGCCTCAAGCGTAAGATCTTACCCTGAGGAATAGAATCGTTGGGATACAATACTTTTGATATTGTCTCGCTTAGATTTTTATTTTCTACCGCAGAAAGATAATTGCCCTGGTTAAAGTTATTAAGATTAAACTCATCAGTAGATTTAGCCTGCCATAATCTCAATGTATTTACAGTTCTGTTCTGGTAACCGGGAACCGGGACATCGTTTGCGATAGCAAGAACATCATCAGTATTTATCCAGTTATAACGTGTCCTTCCGGTCTCATCAAAGTAAGTTGAAACAGTACCGTTAAATTTGACTGTATATGTAAATTCCGGTCGCACAATTTTCCATGGATTGCCATACCTGAGCCAGTGATCAGGTTTTTCGATCTGGTAACCGTTTTCAATATCCTGTTCAAAGATCCCGTATTCATATAATATCCCGTAACCGCTTGCCGGAAGCTCCAGTGTGGCAAGTGACTCCATATAGCATGCTGCGAGTCTGCCTAAACCGCCATTACCTAATCCCATATCAGGCTCTTCACGCATTATCCTGTTAAGGTCGAAACCAAAGCTTTCAAGCAAATTCCTGCACTCTTCATATAAACCAAGGTTAATGAGTGAATTGCCCAACAGACTTCCCATCAGAAATTCAAGTGATAGGTAGTGAACTTTCTTTACATTATTAACTTTATATTCATTTTGGGTCTTTAGCCAGTTCCTTGTAAGCCTGTCTCTTACTGCAATGGAGATTGCTTCAAGTATATCATGATCAGTAACTGAAGTTCTGTCCTTGATAAGATCAAACTCCAGCCTTTCAGCAAATTGTGTGACAAATGAACTGGGTTTAACTTTTGCCCCGTCTGTAAAAAATATTGAATTATTATTTTCCTTCATTAACGAAATTTGTATTTATTATTTGCGTAAAGGTAAAAATACTATAGCTCAGCTTGAATAAATAAAATCTTTTTCGATATTTTTAAAAAGCGGGGCTTCGAGGTCCTTTGAAGAAACGAGCGGTTCAGTTATGTTCCAGTCAATATTCAGATCCTTATCATTGAATAGAATAGCTCGTTCACTGCTTTTATCATAATAATTAGTACATTTATAATGGAATATAGCAATATCTGAAAGGACAGAAAACCCGTGTGCGAAGCCGGGCGGTATCCATAATTGCTCATGATTTTCTTCTGATAATTCTGTGGCAACATACATGCCGAAAGTAGGTGAGCCAAACCGTATATCTACTGCTACATCCAGAACTCTGCCATAAACCACCTGGCATAATTTGCCCTGTGCAAAATCCCCGGCCTGGTAATGCAGGCCGCGAACTGTATTCTTTTTTGACCGGGAAATATTATCCTGAACAAAATCCAGGTTTATTCCGCGATCTGCAAACAGTTTTTTCCTGAATGATTCAAGAAAATATCCCCTGTCATCTTTGAATACCCTGGGAGTAATGATCAGCACATCTTTAAGTTTCGTTTCCTGGATTTCCATTTTTGCTTACTTATTCTTCCTATCATGCAAGATCTTTGTCAAATACTCTCTGTACGCACACTTAGGCATATTGGCAATTACATTTTCAAACTGAGCAAGATCGATAAAATTCATATGTAATGAAATTTCTTCAAGGCAGGCAACTTTCAGCCCCTGACGGTCTTCAATTGCTCCAAAGAAATTTGATGCCTGAAGCAAAGATTCCGGCGTGCCTGTATCAAGCCATGCAACACCGCGGCTGATCTTCTCAACATTCAGCTCTCCGCGTTTCATGTACTCAACATTTACATCTGTTATCTCAAGCTCACCACGTGGTGAAGGTTTCAGGTTCTTTGAAATCTCAACAACCTTATTGTCATATACATATAAACCGGGTACTGCAAAATCAGATTTTGGTTTAGCCGGCTTTTCTTCAATAGATATTGCTTTTCCAGTTTCATCAAATTCAACTATCCCATACCGTTCAGGATCTGTTACCCTGTAACCGAATACGGTTGCGCCTGTTTTTCTTTCAAGCGCGCGATGGAAGAAATCAAGTTTGCCGTAGAAAATATTATCGCCAAGTATAAGTGTTACATCGTCATTTCCAATGAACTTATCACCGAGAATAAATGACTCTGCAATTCCGTTTGGAGCTGACTGGAGGACATATTCTATGTTAAGTCCCAGGTGCTTGCCATCACCAAATAATTTCTTGTAAAACGGAATTGTCTCCTCATTGGAAATAATGAGAATATCTTTGATTCCACCCAGCATCAATATAGATAATGGATAGTAAATTAATGGTTTATCATATATTAAGGTCAATTGTTTGCTGTAAAGCTGGCTGATGGGGTACATCCTTGAACCTGCCCCGCCCGCTAATATTATACCCTTCATAGTGTGCTCTTTTGCCGGTAAATTTATTATGAATTTGTAAAGATAATTTTACTTATTTATTATTACAATGAAATAAAAACAGAGATTTCGGCTGCGAATTTAACCTGAAAATGTAGGTTTTTGTCCTTATTCAGAGTATACAAACTTAGCATTTTGCAGGTTATTTCAGAAGTAAAAAATGGACTGAGCTTAATGATTCTTATTCATATTTTTGTGTGATGAAAACCATAGAAGTAAAGTTCAAAAATTCCCGCGGGCATACCCTGGCAGGCAAGCTTGATATGCCTTTTAATGAACATATCAGTTCATATGCTGTTTTTGCTCATTGTTTCACTTGTTCAATGGAGCTAAAAGCAATCCTGAATATCAACAGGTCTTTAACAAAACACGGCATTGCGGTCCTGAGATTTGATATGACAGGCATAGGTGATAGCGAAGGAAGCTTTCCTGATTCCAATTTTACAACGCAGATAGATGATATTGTATCTGCATCAAAATATCTTGAGGCAAATTATTCGCCGCCGAAGCTATTTATCGGTCACTCGCTTGGCGGCTCGGCTGTATTGTTTGCCTCAAAACAGGTTTCATCCGTGCAGGCATTGGTATCTATTGCTTCTCCTGAAGAACCTGCAAACCTTGCTGTTAAACTTAAACGTACTAAAGAGAGATGTATTAAGATGGGGGTGGCAGAAACGGAAATCGGTGGAGTGAAATTCAATTTTAAACCGCAGTTCTTCAGTGATATCGAAAAGTACAATGCAGCAGAGCTGCAAAAGGATATTCACCTGCCATATCTTGTAATGCACTCAACAGCGGATACTTACTCTGATATTGAAAACGGTCTAAAACTGTTCAAAAGAGCAAATCAGCCTAAAAGTTTTATCTCACTGGATAAAATTGACCATTTAATGCTTCAAAAGGAAGATGCGCATTATGTTGGTGAA
>CAZQYL010000086.1:0-7388 GCA_964597425.1 uncultured Ignavibacteriales bacterium
CTCATTGCTCATTGCCCGTTGTTCATTGCACTGTAATTTGCTCTTTATTTATCTTTCCGCCTTTGAATACTGTCAGTAGTCCAATAGCAATTGCAAGGATTATAGGTCCAAGGAAGAGTCCGAGTATTCCAAAGAGCTGTATTCCTCCAATTACTGAAAAGAAAACAAACAACTCATTCATCTTCGCTTTCTGTTTAATCAAACGCGGCAGCAGGAAGTTATCAACCATGCCGATAACAAGTGAAGCATAAACAAGCAGAATTCCCGCCTTCCAGTATTCACCCGTTAGGGCAAGTATTATTATTACCGGACCCGTTACAAATGCCGTTCCGCCTGTCGGTATAAGCGCGAATATCATAGTCACCATTCCCAGCACAAGGTAACTTGGTATGCCGAGTATCCAGAACATAACACCCGCCAGTACTCCCTGCATTAAAGCAACCATAAGCGACCCGCGGATAGTTGCGCTGATAAGATCACTGGTACTTTTAATAAGCTCTTTCGCCTGTTCGTTATCCAGCGGCAGAATATTAGGTAGATCAGATACGATTTTTTCACCATCGCGGAACAAATAGAACATTGTAAATATAGCAAAGAAAATACTTACCAGAGTTCCCGCCACTCCACCAAGCACATACCATGAAGCCTGCAAGGCTGTTTCGCTGAGCCTGCCTGCAATACTTTTCAGCTCATCTGATTTAACAAATTCCTCGAGGTTAACATACCGGCTCAGGTAATCGTAAATATATCTCAATTGCCCGCTTTCAGGATGTTTGATCATTTCCTGTATGCTGTTGACTGTGGTTGTTGCTATTCCTGCAAGCTCATTTACTACCGCAGCAGAAATAAGAGCCAAAGGAATAATAAAAATCAAAAGTGATGCAAGGATAGTTATTATGGCACTCAGAGTATGATTCTTAAGTTTAGATATCAGCTTTTTATATAACGGGAAAAATATTATCACAAGAATTGATGACCACAATAGAACCGATATAAGCGGCTTAAACATAAGCCAGCAGATATAGAGCATAAGGAATGTTATTGCCATCAAAAGGATAAATTGCGCTACCTTCTTCTTATCGGTCATATTTCAGGTTTAGTTACTGTATTTACATAATAATAATAAACATTTTAAATTAATGAAAGGGTTCAGAAAAGAAGGTATAAATACTACACCGGGGAAATTTACGCAACACCAAAGCTGCGCAATCCGTTTGTGCAGGTTATGGGACTCAAATTACCAGATAGAGGAAAATCGAGTGTTTATTGACTAACGATCAGGTCATCAACTTCCAGTTTAGGCGAGCTCTGCTGCCGTATTGAATATTCCTTTTTAAGTTCAGAAAAGCTTATAATATCAATGTCATTTTTCTCGGCAGTAGCTATCAGCCAGTTTTCTTCAGCAGGATGAATTTCGTTATCAGAAAAGATCACTGCCAGCCCGTCTTTAATGAATTTGACCGCCAGGTCCTTATCTGAAAAAACAGGCGGAGTATCTTCAACAAAATTATTGTTCAGTATTTCATTTATCGTTCTTTCGCAAAATTCCGGGTCAAAGCCCAAGGATTTTCCGATTCTCATTAACAAAATATTCTCAGTTTCAGTGATCTTATGATCTTTCCTGATAAGGAGCATTAAGCCCTTCAGATAACTGCTGGCATCAATTTTAGATATTTTCAATGGTCTTGAGAGTAATATTTAGAAAATAGTTTAAAAAAATGTCGCTATATTTATTCTGAAATATTTAACACAATAATTTTAAAATTGGTTCATTTTTTCAAATGCCGCTTTTCTTTCTTCGGGGCCGGCATTTAACATAGCTTCGCTGAATTGGTATGTAATTTCTTTTTTCCCTGCAGCAAGCTGCTCAAAAACGGATTCAATAAATCCGCTCACCGGCGGCGCGAAATCATGCAACCCTTTACCGCCAAGATCAGTATTTAATGCAGGGGGAATCAGCTCAATTACCTCAATGTTCCTTTCCCTGAGTACATGTCTGAGTGATTGAGTAAATGAACGAAGGAATGCTTTTGTTCCGCAATATACCGGTGTTTTTGCCAGCGGCGAGAAGGCGAGCCCGGAAGTTACATTCATTACGACATTCAGCGGCTCATGCTCCAGGAACATATGCGTCAAATGAACAGGTGCCTCAATATTTATCGCCAGTTCATCCTTTGCTCTCTGCATAAAATTTTCGTCAGTAACCATCATCCATTGCTGAATACCGGCGTTATTAATGAGTACATTGGTATCTTTGTGATCCATTTGAACTTTTCTGAACAGCTTTTCCCTGCCTTCGGGACCTGAAAGATCTGACTGGATAGTTATCAATCCGGGTAATTTTGCGGCTGCTTCATCAAGCACATCTTTTCTTCTTCCGCACGCTATTACGGTGTTTCCTTCATTGATGAATCTTTCCGCTAGTGCAAAGCCAATTCCCGATGCGCCGCCTGTGATAAGTATTTTATTTCCTGATAGTTTCATTTACAATATTTAGTTTTCTAAAAACATTCTTTATTTTCTTTATTTTTTTGCGGAAAGTCCTCTAATTTTTCCCATTACAAACTCTACCCGTTCATCAATTGAAACAAACGGAACATCTGTAATATCATAGCCAAGTCTCATATAAACTTTCCTCACACTCCTGGCAAACCCGGCTGAAAGCTCAAAGCTCATCTTCCGTTCATCATCGTTAATATATATTTCTTTCCACGCATCAAACATAAATACATGGCTGTTATACTTATATTCATTTGCAGCCTTTAAGGCTGCGCCACTATCCACATTAAGCAATTCAGCATACGCAATCACATCAGCAATTCCTCTGTCAAAAATAACTATATCCTCACTACTCTGAATACTTTGGTAATCTGTTATCATTTTCTCAAGCATTAATTCATTAAACCTGTCCGGATTCTTATCAGGCGTGCCGTCTTTTCCTGCCGCTCTTTGTTCCTTCAATATCTGCCTTGCAGGCTCTGCAATGCAGCTAATGCCCCGGGCTGAAAGCTCCTTTAATATGGTTGACTTCCCGCCGCCCATTGCGCCTGTTAGAATAATAAAATTGGATTTATACATCAGTAATTCTTTTTCCTGCTTAATTAGGATCTATGACGGTTTAAAAACTATTATACCATAATAATACGTTTCGCTTGTTCTCTTATTGTAGTTCAAACACCACTTACCGAGTGATTTCGGCGTAATCTGTTTTTTTACACGCTTCTGCTCCGGATCAATAACTGTAAGATACTTATTTTCGTAATCAACTACACTTATCCAATGATCTTCATGATCGGTCAGCAGAATCAGTTTGTTACCTTTTTTCAGATTATATACTACCCGCTGCTTAAATGCTGCATCGGTTTTATTCTGGAATGTTTTGTAACCGAATCCAAGCTGCTTTAGTGCGCGGCATATTTTCTTTTCACTGGTTCCATTTGCTCTGTCTGAGTGAGCCAGTTCTCTTATCTTTCGTTCTGAATACAGAAATCCCAGCGCGATAAGTGAGTTCCTTATCGATGCGGGTCCGCACGAGAATTTTGTTTCCTGCCTGAAAAATGTCAATTTACTATTTTCCTATCCTTACCTAAAGTTCACAAAAGAGCGGTTTAAAGGTTATGCTAAGATATGGAGTGAGTCTTAGATAAGCCACATCTTTCTTTTATCATTGAACATATCAAGCGTCAAAATCATTTCAAAAATGAGGTTTTGGGCTGATAAAAGCAGGGTTTACATTATATTACATAATATTCATCAATTTTGTAGTAAATTTGTAGTATTGGGGCTAAAAAAGGAACTAAATCACATTATTTAATATTGTAAATAAAACAAACTGCTATTCAGTTATTAAGCTTAAATTGCATATAAACAGCAAATTGTTTTTATCCCAAAATTTTTGCATAACTCCGGTTTGAATTTATGAAAATACCCCGGTACCTGGTAAATGATTAATACTCCTCTCAAAATACTGTTCATCATATTTGTAAACTGCCTGTATTTATTTTCGCAGAGTAACTCTGTAATAAAGGGCACTATCACAAAACCGGATAATACTCCCGTTGAAGGAGTTGTAATTTTGCTGACCTCCGAGAATACCAAAGAAGCAGGCACCGAAACAGATGCTTCGGGAAAATACATTTTCAGGAATATTTCTCAGGGTGTGTATAACCTGAAAGCTGAATTAATTGGATATAAATCAGCGGAGCGGAAAAAGATAAATGTTTACGGCAGTGATACTATTACTCTTGATATAATTCTTGATGATGAGAGTTATTCCACCGAAGAAATTGATGTTGTATCAGAAAGATTCCGCCAGGCGCAAAATGATATGCGGATCAGCCTTCAGAATCTCTCACCAAAAACAACACGGGTAATTCCGGGTGTTGGTGAAGATGTTCTCCGCTCACTGCAGACTCTGCCCGGAGTTAGTGCGCCTAATGATTTTTCATCTCAGCTTATTGTACGCGGCTCGGGTCCTGACCAAAACCTGATAGTCATGGATAACATAGAAATTTTTAATCCATATAGATTGTATGGCGTGTTCAGCATGTTCAACCCTGAAACTCTTGATGATATAAACCTCATCACAGGCGGATTCCCTTCAAAGTATGGCGATAGACTCTCAGCAGTGCTTGAAGTATCCAACCGCGAAGGCAGCAAGACGAAATATTTCACAGGTCAGACAAATGTCAACATTGCTAACGCAAATCTTGTGTTCAGCGGTAAGATTCCCTTTAAAAATATTCCCGGGTCGTGGATAGTATCAACCCGAAGAAGTTATTATGACCTGATTCTCGGACCCTTCGCAAAAAAATCCGGATTGATTGATGAGAGCGCATCATTCCCCTCTTTCGAAGATGTGCAAGGCAAGCTCACTTTCGGACCTTTCAAGGATCATAAGTTCATATTGAACGGCATTTACTCACGTGACGGTGTAAATATAATTCCGGGTGAATCAAAAGAGCTTGAAGATTCCGTTTCAGTTCGCGATGAATCCTCAAATGATGTTTTAGGCTTCGCCTGGCACTATGCGCCCAATACAAATTTCCTGACCAAAACAACTTTTTCATGGTACCGCAATAAAGGCGATGCACAGTTTGGCGGTGAGCTCCTGGATCCGGTATTAGACAGGGAAACCTACACACCCGAAGTACGCGACAGCCTCAGAGCCCTTGGGCTCTTTCTGGGCATTGGATTCAAGTCTCAGTACACATTCCGTAAATATTCAGTACAGAATAATACAATTTTTCTTTCCGATGGCCACAAAACAGAAATCGGCGCCGGAATAGATATTCTAAGAACCGACCTATCCTTTACGCTTGATCTTGATGAACGCCTGAGGGCAATTGTACAGAATAACCCCAATTTTAATGCAATTTCAAACGGCCAGCTGGATGGCAAGGATTATTACCGCGCAAACGTGTTTGCGCAGGACAGGCTGAAGATATCGGATAAACTTTATACTCAGTATGGCTTAAGGCTTGATTACTTTGCCATAAACAAGAAGGCATACCTCTCTCCGCGTATCAATTTATCTTATGCAATTGATAAGGTCACTACGATTCGTGCAGGTACAGGTATATATTACCAGTCACCCGGCTATGAAAAGCTGATTGACGCGCAGATATTTTTCGACCTTACTGAAGACGTAGCAAATAAACTTGAAGCAGAGCGCTCTGTGCATTTTATACTCGGAGCTGAAAGATGGCTTTCAAACGATATGCTTGTGAAGTTTGAAACATATTACAAGCAGTTCACTAATTTGATCGTACAGGAAAAACTTACAGGTTACCGGTATGAATATTACAGGTATGACCCCAATAACAACGACCCCGAATACCTTCGCGACCCGGATAACTGGTACCGCAGCGCGGAAAAGCTGCCGTATGATTCAGTTACGGCGACACCGGTCAATGGTGCAAGCGGCTATTCATACGGATTTGAGTTCTATTTAGAAAAGAAACCGGTTAACCCCAGCGCAAAATTTTCCGGGTGGTTAAGTTATTCGCTCAGCTTCGCAAACCGCAATCGCGATGGAGTAATAACGCCGTTCAGGTATGACCAGAGGCACTCGGTAAATCTTGTGGCAAATTACAAACTGCTTAGCTGGCTTGAGCTTGGAGCGCGCTTCAATTATTCATCCAACTTCCCTGTCACACTGCCTAAAGGCATTCGTCCAAGGGTTGTGGGTGATTCATTAGCTGTACTGCCAATACTGAATCTTGTGCAATTTGATTTTGATTTTGGAGGCGATGATAACAAATTTGCCGATAAGAAACCTGAATATCACAGGCTGGATATACGAGCTACCGCATACACAAAATTCTGGGGTATCGACTGGGGATTTTACATAGATGTGATAAACGTTTATAACCGCCAGAATGTTATAGGTTATGATTTCTATATTGATGATAATCTGCAGGTTCAATTGAAACCAATTGGGCAGTTCCCGATATTACCAACTATAGGGGTGAATGCGAGATTTTAAATAAACCGTCTCCCCCTTTCTAAGGGGGATTGTCACACCAACGGCGTGACAGCTTGTCCCGCCGTGGCGGGATGGGGGTCTTAAGTAACCCCAATACACCAAAATTAATGTTTTCTACTATTTATATGTTTTTTTATCAAAATAATTTATAATATTAACCAAACTAAATGGAAATAATGAAGTTAATAAAGATCCCAAGCCCCGGATTATTGATAAGATCATTTATTGCCGCATTTGTAATTTTTGCGGTTTCCCAAAACGTGTTCTCACAGTTTGGTCAGAATAAAGTTCAGTACAAGGTGTTTGACTGGAAGTACCTGCAGTCACAGCATTTTGATATATATTTCAATCAGGGCGGCGAATATATCGCGCAATTTACCGCGGTTGCTGCTGAAAGCTCACTCGTAAGCCTCGAAAATAATATAGGCTACGGCATCAAGAACAGGATACCGATACTAGTATTCAATTCACATAATGAATTCCAGCAAAACAATGCTGTAGATGAATATCTTTCAGAAGGCATTGGCGGCGTAACAGAACTTTTTAAGAACAGAATAGTAGTACCTTTTGAAGGTGACTACGATAAGTTCCGTCACGTTATTCATCATGAGCTGCTTCATGCTTATATGAATGACCTCTACTATGGCGGCTCAATTCAGAATATCATATCACAGAATATCGCACTTCAGTTCCCGGGCTGGTTCAGCGAGGGAATGGCAGAGTACCAGTCACTGGGCGGAATGGATAAAGCCAATGATATGTTCATACGCGATGCCGTAATATACGATTACCTGCCCCCACTCGATTACATCGATGGTTACCTTTCATACCGCGGCGGGCAAAGCTTCTTTTCATGGCTGGCTGATGAGTACGGCAAAGAGAAAATTGGCGACCTGATGAT
>CAZQYL010000086.1:7488-9373 GCA_964597425.1 uncultured Ignavibacteriales bacterium
GTTACCAATGACCTGTTCTCTGATATTGACCCCAAATGGTCACGTGACGGGAAGAAAATATATTTTTCTTCTGATAGAGGCACCTTCACAAACCTGAATGATATTCCAGTAGATTTTGATATGAACGATTATGACTTTAAGGATAAAGATCTTTATGTTTACGATGTTGATACCAAACAGCTCACCCGCTTTACCGAAGATAAGCATGCGAATGAATCAAGTGTGGTAAGCTCCGCTGACGGCAAAAAAGTGCTGTATATATCTGACCGCAACGGAATTGATAACATCTGGCTGCGTAACCTGGAAACAGGAGAAGAGAGACCCATCACAAATTCACTTGACCCAATTTCCCTCTTATCGCTCTCGGCAGATGGCAAGAGACTTGCTTTTTCATCGCTAAATAAGGGCGGTTATGATATTTTTTACCTCGATAATCCGTTCGATATTGATCTTGGCATGAAAGAGCTTCCCAATACGCCGTTTGTACAGAAAAGAATTGATGACAGGGACAGGGAAAAGACTTTTGCAGATTCAATGAAAATAATCGCGGACTCGCTGATGAATATTACCCGCGACACATCAGGTACGAATGAATATTTCACTCTGGATTCCAATGGGATAAATCATCAAGACAGCAGCTTAACTGCAGATACAACAAAATCATTGTACGGCAACGATATTTCGCTCAACCTTGACCCCGATAAAGCAGATACTAACAAACAGACTCCATCACAAAGGCTGAAACTGAAGGAAAAAAATAAGAGCAAATTCCAGCTGACAGATAATACAAATCCGGACGGAAGCTACAAGGTCAACAATTATAAAATTAAGTTCTCACCTGATCTTGTATACAGCAATGCTAATTACAGCAGTTTCTACGGCGTGCAGGGACTTATACAGATGGCATTCAGCGACGTGACAGGTGACCACAGGATATACGCCGCTCTTAGCGCTGTGCTTGACCTGAAGAACAGTGATTACGCTTTCGCTTACTATTACCTGCCTAAAAGAATTGACTACGGTATTTCAGGTTATCACTCTGCAAGGTTTTTGCTTGTGGGTCCTTCGTACAGCAACTCCCAGCTCTACAGGTACAGAACAGTTGGCGGTGACCTTTCGATTTCATATCCGCTCAGTAAATTCAACAGGATAGACGGCGCATTATCGTACAATCATTTAACAAAAGAAAACATGGATAACCCTCTGGAGCCGACACAGAAGCTTGATTTTGTGATGCCTGCAGTAAGTTATGTACATGATAACACTCTATGGGGCTATACTGCACCGATAAAAGGAACCAGGTATAACATTACGCTGCTTGGTACACCAAAGATAGGTGCTAACGGTGTTAGCTTCATGAGCGCGATTGCCGATTACAGAACATACTTTGATATTGCTGATGATTATAATTTTGTGCTCAGGCTCAATGCCGGTTACAGCTTCGGGAAGAATCCTCAGCGATTTTACATTGGAGGAACTGAAAGCTGGATAAACTATGAGATACAAAATGATGAGTTGCCTATTGAGGAGATACAGGATTTCGCTTTTTCAACTCCTGTGATGCCGCTTAGAGGGTATAATTATAATACCCGTTCGGGCAGCAAGTTCGCGCTTATGAATGCGGAGTTCCGCTTCCCGCTTTTCAGATACCTGATACTGGGATTACTGCCATTCGGCTTCCAGAACATACAGGGAGTAATATTCGCAGATGCGGGTACAGTGTGGAGCGATAACAAAAAGCTTCAGCTTTTCCAGGACATAGATGGATTCCAAACCAAAGACCTGCTTCTAAGCATGGGAATAGGTACGAGGCTCTTCTTCCTCTACTTCCCGATGAAACTTGATATTGCGTGGACATATGACATGAAAAAATTCTCTCAGCCGA
>CAZQYL010000087.1:0-9295 GCA_964597425.1 uncultured Ignavibacteriales bacterium
GGGGCGGATAAATTCTGCCCCTTTACTTTTTATTCAATTACAACTAAATTTGTTAAATATTTAATACTACATTATAGCATACAAATCTACCCGTTTTTAATAAATTCTCAATTTTTCGATATTTTTTATCATTGATATAACTGTGATTTTCAGTTAATCTTGTCTTTTTCGTACCCAAAACAACCGGGAAACGATTAAAGTATATTTATGCGTTTATTTACTTAATAAGCTAAATTTAAAATATTTTTTATGATATCCAGAATCCTGTTATTATTACTGCTTGTCACAACCGTTACATTTTCGCAGTTTGAGCCAAATCCGGAGCTTGAGTGGTTCACAATTGAAACCGACCATTTCTATATCCATTATCACAAAGGAACAGAAAGAACGGCAAAACTTACAGCAAAGATTGCTGAAGAAATTTACGGGCCTATAACATCATTATACAAGTATGCTCCTGAAGATAAAACTTCGTGGATAATTAATGATGAATCTGATATTTCAAACGGCGCGACTGATTATTACGGTAACAGGATAGAAATTGCTTCAGCTTCGCTTGATTTTGACCTGCGCGGTACACATAACTGGCTTAGGAATGTTATAACTCACGAATACACACACGTAATTCAGGTTCAGGCTTCAATGAAGTTCTCAACAAAATTCCCATCTCTTTATATTCAGTTCTTAAACTACGAAAAAGAACGCAGACCTGATGTGCTGTATGGCTATCCGAATACAATTATATCATACCCGATCTCGGGTGTTGGGGTGCCTGCATGGTTCGCAGAAGGAACAGCGCAGTACCAGCGCCAGCAGCTTGGATATGATTATTGGGATGCGCACAGGGATATGATACTCCGTATGCGCGTACTCGGCGATAAAATGCTTTCATGGGAAGATATGGGACAGTTTGCATCAGTCACAACATACAAAGCTGAATCAATTTACAATTCCGGTTTCGCGCTTTCCAGATACATTGCTGAAAAATACGGTGAAGATAAGCTTCGCGAGGTTTCAGAGAATCTGGGTGACTTAACCAGAATAAATTCTGAGGGTGCATTTAAGAAAGCAATTGGTAAAGATGGCAGTGATCTTTATGATGAATGGAAAGCATATTTAAAGCAGGATTACAAAGATAAGGTTGCAGGAATAAAACAGCTTCAGGTTGAAGGTAAAATTATAGCAGATGTTGGTTTTGCCAACTATTACCCCCAATTTTCGCCTGACGGCAAGAAAATAACGTATCTTTCTAACAAGGAATACGATTACGGTTCGACTTCAATGTTTGTTCACAATGTCGGCTCAGGTAAAGATGATGAGTTACTGATAACATCAGTCAGCGGCGCTTACAGCTGGTCACCCGACGGGAAGAAGATAATATTTTCACGCAGGAATAAACCAAACATTCACGACGCGGTAGTATTTGATATGTATGAATATGATGTAGCAAAAGAAGAGGAAACTCAGCTATCAAACGGTCTTAGAGCCCACGCACCAGCTTATTCTGGTGACGGCAAGTGGATTTGTTTTGTGAGAAACAACGACGGGACACAGAATCTGTTCATAGCTCCTGCGCCAAACGGTAAAATGATAAGTAAAGACCAGATAAAGCAGTTGACAACTTATACAAATGGCGAGCAGGTATATGCTCCTAAATGGTCACCGGTAAATAATACTATTGTTTACGATTATTCCAGGGAAGACTCCCGTAAGATCTGCGAGATAAATGTTGATACAAGGGAAGTTACTTTTATATTCAGCGACCCGGGAATTGATTTCCGCAGCCCGGTATATTCCAAAGATGGCGTATCAATATATTTCGCTTCTGACAGGACTGGTATATATAATATCTACAAATATGACCTTATCAATAACTCAAGAATGTCAAAAGAGAGCAATACAGTATACATGCAGCAGCTAACCAACGTAGTAGGCGGCGCGTTCATGCCTTCGGCAGAAGGAAACAACCTGACTTTCGCCACCTGGCAAACAGGCGGTTATAAGATAAATGAGCTGAAAGACTTCACCGTACTTGATTCATTGATAGCTGAAAAGAATGCTAATTACAAAAGACCCGATAAAGTAGTAACGAAATATTCACAGGAAAACAGTGAGAATACTAGCTTTTCCAAGAACAAATTTGATTTTCCAAGACTTAAAGATTTTAAAGATGACAGCGTTAAATCATATTCTTCAACAAAGTACAATAATGTTGCGACGCCGCTCTTTATTATTCCGGTTTTAAGATTTGATAATTACACTAAAGGCGGCAAGTTCCTTGATATCATAAAGCCCGGACTTTATTTCTATTCACAGGATGTACTTGGCAGAATGGGAATCTTTGGCGGTGCATCGGTAAACCGTAATTTTGAGCGCGACCTGTTCCTGCAGTTTGATTATAACAACGGTGTACCGTTCTTTAAAGATTTCTTTTTGAAGAAACTTGGCTTCTCTCCCTCATTTCAGCTTGCTGGTTACAATGTGACAAGAAAAACAGAAGCCGAATTAGTTGCAGGACTTGATACCCTGCCTGTAGACGTGACATATGACCTTCTTCAATTTGAATTTGGTATGGCATTTAAGATCATCAATTCCAACCATCATATGAGAGCAGGATTTGCATATTCTTCATATGCATCTAAACTAAGCACTTTTGTTATACCATCTATAAACCGCCAGGTTTCAGCATCCTCAACCAACTATTTTACCGGAAGAGATCTTTCATTGGCATATTCATACAGCAGCTTTCTGCCTAACAAGAACGATGACATTAATCCCATTGGCAGGTATTTCAGGCTTAAGTATGACTATGAAATTAACGATCTGAATCCGGAACTCGTAATTGATGACCAGGGGAACGTCACAGAAGCATTTGAAAAGGCTAAATTCCACAGACTTGAAGGGGATTTGCTGCAGGGATTCGGTTTATTTAACAATACGCATTCAATAAGCTTAAGACTGCGCGGCGGCACGATATTCGGTCCCCAGCAGGATAATTTCTTCGATTTTTATGCAACAGGTTTCCCGAATATGAAAGGATATCCTTTCTACGCATTGGGCGGTAACCGCTATGCTACGGCTAATTTAACGTACAGATTCCCGATAGCGACTGATCTTGATTTCAACTTCCTGCAGTTCTACTTTGATAAGCTGTATTTTTCAGTTTACGGCGATATCGGCAATGCATGGAACGGAAAAGCCACAAAACTAAAAGATTTCAGAAAAGATGTCGGTTTTGAGCTCAGACTGCTGACTTATTCATATTATGTTTACCCAACTGCATTTACATTCAATGCCAGTTACGGTCTAGACCAGTTCTCAAATGTTTTCCCTTCAACCACAGGGGCTAACCAGACGGTTACATACGGTAAAGAATGGCAATTTTATTTCACAATGCTGTTCGGTTTCGATTTCCTTGTTGAAGGTGTAAATAAAATGAGATTCTGATAGCTATCTTAGTCAAAAATAATGCTGTTGGCTAAGCAATCACAAGTAAAAACAAGCATAAGTTCATGAAGCAAAAGGAGTTTTATAAATATCATATTTATGGGACTCCTTTTTGCTTTTGCAATTGTTCTTTTAAAAACATTTAAATATTACTATTTCTCCTGCAAGATTCGAACAGATGTATATATTTAAAATCCCGAAAACTGCAAATGGTACTTTAGTTCTGCCATTTTCATACTTTCGGGTGAAGGTTTTGATTAATTTTGATGCTATTTTTGCACTCACATATTAACTAAATATTCAATAAAGATAAAATTAAATGAAAAGAACAGTATTAATAGTTTTTTTACTGGCATCATTCTTTTGTTTTGGTTTCTTTTTCAAAAATGCAGTTACAAATGAATCAGGAAACAGCTTAAATAAGGAACAAACATTTAATAATACTACAGTGATAAATGGAGAAAATATGAAATTAGGAGCATTTTCTGTGAGTCTTAATGTCAAGGATATTAACGCTTCAAAAGAATTTTATGAAAACCTGGGTTTTTCAGTCTTTGGCGGCGATGTAAAAATGAATTATCTTATTATGAAGAATGAGAATTCATTGATTGGGTTATTCCAGGGAATGTTTGAGAACAATATCCTGACATTTAATCCGGGCTGGGATGAAAATGCGAAGAATATTGAAAAATTTGATGATGTCAGGGAAATTCAGAAGAAACTGAAAAGCAAGAATATAAAGTTAATTACAGAAGCAGACGAGAATTCTTCGGGTCCGGCAAGTTTTATGATCACTGATCCGGACGGAAATGTAATCCTGGTTGACCAGCATCGTTGATCATTTATGAAAAATGAAGTACAATCAATAGCAAAAGTTAAATAAAATAATGGCAAAATTTAAATTCAGCGAATCAATTGCAGAAGGCGTGCATAAACAGCTTAAAGAGCTCGATGGGGAGTGGGAAGGAACATCTAAAACCTGGTTTGAACCAGATGTTATAGGGGATGAATCAATAATGAGCGGAAGGATACGATCGATTCTGGGCGGAAGGTTCATAATCCATGAATATACAGGCAGTATGCAGGGTAAAACCCTGGAAGGAATAGCAATTTATGGATTTGACTGCATGCGCGGCGTATATCAATCAGTTTGGGTCGATAGTTTCCATATGGGCACAGCTATAATGCATTCAGAAAGCAAACCTGGCGAAGAAAAATTCGATGTTATGGGTTATTACGATACAAACGAAGAAGGCACAGAAAAGTGGGGCTGGAGAAGTGAATTGGATATCATTGATAACAATAATATCGTTTTTACAGCCTACAATGTTACGCCAAACGGCGACGAAGCAAAAGCCACTGAAGTAGTTTATAAAAGAAAATAAAAATATGTCTATGGAATATACCAGAGTATTATATATATTATTTTTTTTATTTGTATTCTCAGGTGTGTTAAATGCTCAGTCAGAAAATGATGAAGCAATGAAAATTGCGGGTCCCGCGCCTGAACATGATCTTATCAAAAAACTTGAGGGAAAGTGGAATGTTGAATTCAAATACAGCATTGGGGGAGATGCTCTTATTGGTTCCAAAGGTACAGCTGAAGGGAAGATGATACTGGGAAATAGGTTTTTGAATTTTGACCAGTCGGTAGAGTTTGCAGGAATGAATTTTGCAAGCCTGAGCATCCTGGGTTATGACCGCAGAATAAATAAGTATACTTATTACGGAATTGATGAAATGGGTACTTATGCTGTAACCGGAGAGGGTATATATAACAATGATTCAAAATTACTGACGCTATATGGCTCAACTCTTGATCCAACAGGTAAAACTACTAATATGCAGGACTATAAATTTGTGTTTGAATTTGTAAATGATAATGAAATCAGGTGCGATGTGGTATTTATGATGCTGGATAAATCTGAAAGCACAATTGTAAAAATGACGTATAGGAGATAATAATCAGCGATATTAAAATAAAACCAAACAATTAAATCCTAACTTTAATTGTACTTATCTCACGAGTATCATTTTTTTAGTTTGACTGAAATTACCTGCTTTGATTTGGTAATAATAAACACCGCTTGGCATATCTGATGCATTGAATTCAGCTTCAAAAACTCCGGGTATCATTTTTCCGTTCACTAGCGTTTCAATTTTCTGCCCCATAACATCAAAGATACTCAAATTAACATAACCTGCTGCAGGAATTTCAAATCTGATCTTAGTAACCGGGTTAAAAGGATTGGGATAGTTCTGTTCTAGATTAAATGTCTGAGGAATATTAGTTGAAATAGTATTAATACCCAAAGAAAGGAAATACGTCCGTGATATTCCGCCGTTATCTCTTAAAGCAAAGACTGCTCCGCTGAAATAACCGTTTCTTTCAATACTAACATAAGTATAGTTCCCGTTCGGGGCTGTATAATCAAGTTCCCAGTTATTGCTGTTATGCGGATTCAGGTATATTTTTTTATCAGCTCTTATCACCCAGTTAAAGCTTGAATGGGCGCTCCCTGTAACACTTATCACGTTACCGCTCCCGGGTATTGTTTCAACATTCCAGTTATTTCCGCTGTTTAATGTTCTAAGCAGATTTGTATTTCCGGAGAGCCCTATATTGAAATCAAAATCGAACCAAAGTGTTGATGAATTCTTTTCAGCACCTGTTGACCTTGCCAGCCAGTTTGCACCGTAATTATCAGTATTGTATATTCTGAAATTATCAGTACCGAACCAAATGTTGTTACCTGATGCCCATAAAGAATTTGCGAATCCTTTTTCGCTGCCGTTTTGCTGAAGGAAGCAGCCTGTAGAGTCCCAGTTCACACCGCCATTTACTGTCTTCCATATTGACCATCTGCCGCCAACAGGGTCGCCCAGCAAAATTCCCGTATTCTGATCAATAAAATGCAGGGCATTGTACTTCCCGCCGCTCTGCTGCTTTATCAAATCCCATGAAGTGCCGCCATTTATTGTTCTGTATAGGTATGTAACAACTCCTTCATTACCCGCCGCGAAAACAATATTTTCATTAATACAGTAAATGTGGTTCAATGTAATATTAGCAGAAATACCGAACTGATTTCCATTTGACCAGTTATCACCCATATTGCTGCTTTTAATTACAGTACCGTTATTGCCGCATGCCCATGTAGTGAGACCTTTAATTGAACTTACTGAGTTTAGCTTGGTACTTACTCCGCTGTTAAGCTCAATCCATTGTGCAAGGAATTGTGTGTTTAACAGAAAAATACTCAGAAAAATAAATAATGCGGTAAGACTTTTCTTCATGGCTTTTACCTCCGGGAATTTTACAAATTTAGCTGTTAAAGTTTATAAATAAAAGTTTGTAAGCAGGCAGGGGATCAAAGCAGTTTTTTGATCTCTTCAGGATTTTCAACAAAAAATACATTTCTGTTTATCATATCATTCAGTTTTGCAGAATCCTGTTTCAATATTTCAATCATATTCTTCCAGAAATCAGTATAAAAAATCATTTTCTTCTCCGGCATTGATCTTTTGTTCATTAACTCCAGGGCAACTGAAATTTCAACAAGTGTACCGTTGCCGCCTTTAAAGATTATATATGCATCTGCTATTCCAATCAGCTCAACAATTCTTTCCATCAGGTTAGGCATTTTAACAATTTCGTCAACATAATCATTTGGAGCGGATTCCCAACCCTTAACAGTTACACCAATTGTTTTACCTCCGGCAGACTTTGCGCCCTTTGAAATTGCTTCCATTGAGCCGTAATATCCTCCGCTGCAGATGTTGTAACCTGCTTCAGCTGTGTACTTACCGATTTCTACTATTTCTGAATATAAGGGCTCGTTTTCATTTAAATAAGCTGTACCGAATGATGTAATTACTTTTTTCATATAACCTCCAAAATTTCACAAAAAGGTGATAATCAAAACTCTGTTAAGCGAATCAACAATAGTAATCCTTTTCAAATGACCTCCCCAGGCCCCTCCAAAGGAAGGGAGTTTGATTTTAAGGGAACATTGCTACTATTACAATTCTTTTATACGACCTCCCCCGGCCCCTCCAAAGGAGGGGAGTTTGAATCTACGATATCATCAAGTATATGCTTGATCTGTAAAAAGACTTCATTGGGTTTGGCTTTAACAACTTCGTTTGTGAACCTTATAACCAGATAACCAAGTTCACTAAATCTCTCAGTTCTCATTTGATCATACTCTTTTTGAAATTGATGAACCTTTCCGTCAATTTCAATAACTAGTTTTTTGGGGAGGCAAATGAAATCAGCAATGAAATTATCTACTATATGCTGTCTTCTGATCTTGTGACCAGTCTTTTTATTCTTTAAATATTCCCAAATTACAATTTCTGCTTCTGTTGGATTCTTTTTCAGTTCATCTCTGATATGCTTGATAATGTTATAACTTAATGGATTTGCAGTATTATATCCGGGTTTTTGCTTTTCAAGCCCCTCCTTTGGAGGGGTTGGGGAGGTCGCTTTTCGCGTTATGCCACTATCACTATTCATATCAACGGCTTCTGCTTTTCAAGCCCCTCCTTTGGAGGGGTTGGGGAGATCGCTTTTCGCGTTATGCCACTATCACTATTCATATCAACGGTTTTTGCTTTTCAAGCCCCTCCTTTGGAGGGGTTGGGGAGGTCGCTTTTCGCGTTATGCCACTATCACTATTCATATCAACGGTTTTTGCTTTTCAAGCCCCTCCTTTGGAGGGGTTGGGGAGGTCGCTTTCTCGAAATTAATCTTCAGGCGGTTCATAGCAGCTTCTGCAGCGCGCCTCATAGAGGTCAGTTGCGCCAACAAGGACTCTATCCCCGGTATTTGATATTCTCTGAGTGCGATTTGCCGGTGCGCCGCATTTCATGCAGACAGCCAGTGTCTTTGTGATATATTCAGCAATTGCAAGCAATTGCGGCATTGGTTCAAAAGGGATTGCCCTGTAATCTGTATCTAAACCTGCCACAATGACCCGTTTGCCCTGCGCTGCAAGTCTTTGGCATACTTCAACCAGGTATGAATCGAAGAATTGAGCCTCATCAACGCCAATAACATCTGCTTCCGCTGAAAAGAGCAATATCTGTTCTGCTGTTTCAACCACGGTACTGGGGATCTTCTGTTCGCTGTGAGAAACAATATCGCTTTCGCTGTACCTGTTATCGATCTTTGGTTTAAATATCTCTACTCGCTGCTTAGCTATTTGAGCCCTTCTGAGCCGTCTGATAAGCTCTTCTGTCTTGCCGCTGAACATACTTCCGCAGATAACCTCTATCTGCCCCATCATTCTTTTGTTTTCTATATCGTGCATTTATGTAAATTCTTTATACTCTGTTTAACTTAAAATAATTTGGTATAATATCCTTTAAAATAAAACTCTTAGACTTTTTACTTTTTGTAATTAATATTATTTCCATTTCAGGATTGAACTCAACCAGCGCCTGCCTGCATAGCCCGCAAGGGTATATGAACTTATCGGAGCTGGTGGCAACTGCTATTGCGGTGAATTTCTTCTCGCCGCCAGAAATTCCATTAAATAATGCAGCGCGTTCAGCACAGACAGTGAGCGAAAATGCATCAAATTCAACATTTGTGCCGGCATATATTTTGCCGTTTTTGCCAAGCAGGGCTGAACCCACTTTGAAGCCGGAGTGCGGTGAATATGAGTTCTTAAGTACTTTTATGGCTGTTTTGACCAATTTGGCCTGCTGAGCTTTTGATATCATTTAGTTGTTTTAATTTACAAAATACGCAAAATTTTAGCTTAATGGAACGTAAAAAGTTAAATAAGGTTGTAAATATAGATAGCTGAATTGATATAAAATATATATTTAATTATCTTTC
>CAZQYL010000088.1:0-7532 GCA_964597425.1 uncultured Ignavibacteriales bacterium
ATAACCAAAAAAGATACTACTAAGAAGGATACCAAGAAGGATACTTCAAAGAAGATCACTTCAAAGGATTCCATTAAACCTACAGATTCCAATCTTTCGGGTTTAACGGATAGTAACGGTAACCCGATTGATACAAACCAGCAGTTAAGTGAAGAAGAATTCAAGAAAAAGAACCCATGGTTCTTCCTTGTTCGTCCGCAGCAGTTCCAGGACGGTTCACTGGCATGGTTTGTCAGGGAAGCAGATAAAGTTAAGGTTCAGAAAATTCTGGATAAAAAAGAGATACAGGACCTTATCCCCAATGATATAAGCTTCGCGTTCAGCAACCGCTCCACATTTGTAGATAACGGCGAGAAGATATTCCAGTTCTACGTTTTAAAAAGAGAACCAGAATTGACCGGCGGCGTTGTAACCAATGCAAGATCAAATATCGATCCCACAAGCAACCAGCCTGTTGTATATATGGAAATGAACAGCGAAGGCGCTGCTGACTGGGGAAGAATAACAGGCGCTAATATCAATAAACAGATCGCTATCGTTCTTGATAACGTTGTTTATTCAGCACCGGTTGTAAGAGGAAAGATCACCGGCGGAAATTCTGAGATCGAAGGTATGGCAAATATCCAGGAAGCAAAGCTTCTTGAGATCGTACTTAAAGCAGGTGCGCTCCCCGCCCCGCTTGCAATTATTGAAGAAAGAACAGTCGGACCGTCACTCGGTGAAGATTCAATTCAGAAAGGACTATATTCATCAATCATAGCATTGATACTTGTTGCAATATTCATGATAATTTATTACCGCTTCGCAGGCAGCGTTGCTGATCTTGCGCTGGCATTCAATATGGTTGTTATCATGGGTATAATGGCAAGTTTCCATGCAACATTAACGCTGCCCGGTATTGCGGGTCTTATTCTCTCTATCGGTATGGCAGTTGACTCAAACGTTCTTATTTACGAGCGTATTCGCGAAGAACTTGCAGGCGGTAAACCTATTAAGACCGCTATTGAGATCGGTTACAAAAAAGCATTCTCCGCTATTCTGGATGGTCACGTAACCTCCATAATTACGGCAATAATACTTTACCAGTTTGGTACAGGTCCTATTCAGGGTTTTGCATTAACACTGCTTATTGGTTTGATTGCAAACTTATTTACAGCTATTGTAATGACAAGAATAGTATTTGATATAATGACCGATAAAGGTAAATCCACAATTAACTTCGGATAATTTAGAAAGAATATTTTATAATGCAATTTTTTCATAGTACAAACATAGATTTTTTAAGCAAGAGGAAGATGTTCTATCTTGCTTCAACCGCTGTTATTGTTATTGGCATGATAGCTTTCTTTGCCAAAGGCCTTGTAATCGGTATCGATTTTGCCGGCGGAACTGAAGTACTTGTCCGATTCCAGAATGACGTTGAAATTAACAACATCAGAACAGCGATGGATATTTCCGGGATAACAGGCTCTGAAATAAAAACCCTGGGTAACGAAAGGGATATTCTTATAAGGACGGCTGAACCGGGCGAAGGCACGACAGTAAGCGACAGGATAAGAGAGGGTCTCACCAAAAATGTTCCCGGCAACTCTTTTGAGATATTGAGGATCGATAAAGTTGGTCCAAAGATCGGTAAAGAGCTTTCAACTTCTGCTATATATGCCACAATATTTTCGCTATTGGCAATTTTGATATATCTTGCGTTCAGGTTTGAATTCCTTTACGCATTGGGTTCAGTGGTTGCTCTTTTGCATGATGTATTGATAACACTTGGCATTGTTGCATTAACGGGAGCTATCTTCCCTTCTATGAACCTTGAGCTTAACCAGGGAATGGTTGCCGCATTTTTAACACTTATTGGTTTTTCGGTAAATGATACAGTTGTTGTATTTGACCGTATCAGGGAAAACATTAAGCTCTTTAAAAGTGAAAGTATCTTCACAGTTATGAATAAGAGTTTGAATTATACTTTAAACCGAACCATTATTACAAACGGTACCGTGTTTATTACCGTTCTTATACTTTTGATATTCGGCGGTGAAGTTAACAGGAGCTTTGCTTACACATTCTTGATCGGTATAATTACCGGAACATATTCATCAATTTATGTTGCGGGTGCGTTTGTTGTAGATGCAAAAGGTTATCTTGATAAAAAACGCTCACCTTCCGGTTCACGTAAAGTTGCTGTCAATAAAGCTTAAGTTTCAGTCTTAGTTTTTTAGTTTATAATATTAAATTTCGATAGAGTATGCCTGCTGAGTCGGTTCTTGGTTTGCAATGGGGTGATGAAGGAAAAGGAAAAATTGTTGACCTTCTTGCCCAAAAAGCTGATTATGTTGTAAGATACCACGGAGGCAATAATGCAGGCCATACTGTTGTTGTAGGCAGCAAAAAGCACTTTTTTCATCTTATCCCCTGCGGCATTTTTCATAAAAATACAAAAGCGTTAATTTCCAACGGCGTTATAATTGATCTCGAGGTACTTGTTAAGGAAATGGATATTTTGCTGAAAGAGAAGCTCAATTTAAAAAATAAGCTCTTCATTTCACCAAGATGCCATCTTATACTGCCTTATCACAAAAGCCTGGATGCGGCATATGAAAATGCGCGCGGGAAGAACAAGCTTGGCACAACTAAACGCGGTATCGGACCTTCATATTCAGATAAAGTAAGCTACAACGGGCTGAGGGTATATGATCTTGCGGACTGGAAAGACTTCACCGAAAAGTTCACGTTCCAGGCAAAGATAAAGAATAAGATACTTAAGACCTTCGGCGTAAAACCCATTAATATTACAGTTGAATTAAAGAAACTGAAGAAACTGCGCAGCCGTATAATGCCTTTTGTTAAAGATACATTTGAGATGATAAATGATGCAGCAGCTAAGAAAAAGAAAATACTTTTTGAAGGCGCTCACGGCATTATGCTTGATCTCGACTGGTCGCCCTACCCTTTTGCAACAGGCTCAAATACAGTTGTAGGTTCGGTTAATACAGGCTCAGGACTCGCTTACAGGCAACTGGGCAATGTTATTGGAATAGTCAAGGCATTCACATCACGCGTTGGCGGCGGACCGCTGCCAACTGAGCTACATGGCAGGCTTGCTGATGCTATAAGAGAGCGTGGCGGCGAATACGGTACAACTACAGGCAGGGCACGAAGAATCGGCTGGCTTGACCTGGAGGCTGTGAGATTCTCCTGTCTGATAAACAATGTTAATGAACTGGTAATTACCAAGCTTGATATTTTAAGCGGATTGCTTGAAAACAAGGTTTGCACAGGTTACACATTGAATGGCAGGAAAGTACATTATTCAGATTGCGGCTATAAAGAGCTTGCGAAAGTTAAACCTGTGTATAAAACATTTCCCGGGTGGATAGAGGATATTTCAGGCATCAGAAATTTCAGCAAGCTGCCGAAAGAATGCAGAGAATATCTGAATTTTATCGGTAAATTTCTTGGTGTGAAGATCAAGTTTGTAAGCGTTGGAGCTGAACGAAATGCAAATGTAAAGTATTAGCGGATAATTTTAAGGGTAAACTAAAAAGGCTCAGGATTTGTTTCCTGAGCCTTTTCTTGTATCTGATATTCAATATGTTATTTCTTGATCCTGGTTGCCTTAAACATCCCGCCTTCTTTATCCATTCCTCTGAATGTTGAATAATACCATGAACCATCAAGCAGAGAACTCTTCACATTAACATTTATAAACACATTAGCATCGGCTATCTTAGGATTAGTGTTTATGTTAAGGAATTTCTTTTCATCACTATAGTATCCTGAAAGCTCACCGCCGGACATTGTTGAAAATCCGTGGTAACTTGTATCCGTTGTCATAGTTTTAACCGTATAACTTCCGGTTACAAGGTAGTCGCCGCTTTCTTTGTGTTTGGTTATCTTATCAAACATCATTTCACCATCAACCAGTGTCGTCCCGGCACTATCGGTGAAAGTATAGTTATACTTACCTGTTTTGAGTGTCAATGATTTTTCTGTATCGCTGCCCGAGCATGAACTGAAAATTATTACAAAAAGTATTGAAAGTATTGATAGTATTTTCATTATTTCACCAGCACCATTTTTTTAATTTCAGAATATACCGAATTATTATCCCTGCTTACATCAAGTTTGTACAGATACACTCCGGAAGCCAGATTCAGTGTTGATGCATCAAGAGTGTATGAAAATATCCCGATAGGATAATACTGACTGCTGATAAGATTAGCCACTTCCCTGCCGGATATATCATAAACACGCAGAGTTACAAGCCCATCCTGCGGAAGCGCGAACTTAATGTTTGTTGAAGGATTGAACGGATTCGGATAATTCTGCAGAAGATTAAAATCCAGAGGGAATTCAGATGAATTCAAAGGATTATCGATACACAAAGCTTCCTGGTACCTTAACCTGATCGTATCACCCGGCAACGGCCCAAAACCAAGTGTGAAGTTTATTGCTCCTCCAACAGGAATATGACAATAACTCATAATTGTACCATTAGGATTAGGCTGTGTCTGTGTAAAACAGCTGCCCTGTTCAGCAGCTACACAGGAATCTATAGCACCAATATTCCCGCCCGGTAAAGATGGCCAAATGCAGGCCTGTGTATGAGATGAACCGAAATTATGACCGGTTTCATGCGCCATTACTTCGACTGACCATGAATATATTGGAACATTGTTGTATGTATTTTCAAGTTCTATAAACGCGAATCTGCCTGACTGGCTACCCGGTTCATATGGCTGGCACAAAACATTTACCCAGGCTATAGCACCCTGAACAGGTGTTCTTGTGGAAAGAAGCTGGGCCAGGTTACCGCCTCCCCTGATATTATTCCTTATATCACTGCCGAAAGCCAAAAGGATCTCTTCAGTTTGGGATGTGGAAAAAGATCTATAAGGATCAGCACTGGTATATACTAATATTTCAGAAGCTAGCTGGAGGCTCAATTGTTCATTGTTATATAACAGATTTTCCTGATTAAATACTGCTGTAACAAAATTTATCACATTCGCTTCGCTTCCCCTATCGAGGTACATTTGGTAATCGCAGACATAATACATTTTGACCGGATTAACAGTTGACGAAGTACTAGTTCCTTCCTGGTGTTTTACATTAGTACTGTTATCCCTGTAATGTTTTCCATAACCATCTTCTACATCACACTTAAAATCAAATCTCTTAAGAAGATTCCTGTCATTATAATAAATGTACTCATTGTTATCATTCAATAAAGCGCCAAGGTTATAATTACCGTCTTTTGTTGAAACTATGCCAATGATCTCATTTTCAAAAATACTGATAGCAGCCATGGAATTTTGATCACCCTTGATTATACCCTGAAAATACAATCCCCTTTTATAATCAATAGTTTTTCCGCTGGATGTAGCAATCTTAAAGTCATCCGGCATAAAATTAACCTGGCAAAGTTCCAGCTCAACATTGCCGCTTAGCGATGGGATACTCAAAGTTATATTCTGAGAATTTCTGCTAAGCAAGCTTCTTAAAGCATTTCTATCCAGAGTAAAAAATGATGCTTCCGAAACTGATGTTTTGATCGTATTAGAATTATCCTTTTTGCTTTTCTTAAACAGGTTTATTGTTTCAAAACTTGCCGATGTTCTTCTGTTATTTACAAGCTCATAAGCTGAGTTTTTATGGTTAAGATCAGTTTTGAACTGTTTTCCCGCAACAGTATTTTCTTCAATGTTAAATGCTGAAAATGCCAGAACTATAACACAAAGAAATATTGCTGCAAAAATTAAATTTATTTTGTATGTACTTTTCATATAATTTTATTTTTTTATTTCTGATGAATTATAGTTAACTGCATTTTTATCTGAAACCTTGTTTGTGCCCGTTTTATCGGTAATTGTATTGCTGTAGTACAGGATACGGTTATTATTAATACCGGTTAATACAAGATTACACTGGTCATCATAGCTGATATTATACTCAGTAGATGTTTCGGTATAAGTTAAAACATCACCTGAAACAGTATAAAGCCTTTGCAAAGGTGTCTGGTTTGGACAAGTTAACGTAGCGGTCCCGCCGGTAGAACTGGGAAAATTCACGGTCTCTCCCGGACAAATATCGTTTAATGTACCTGCATTATAGATATATGTCCAATCACCTGTAAATTGTGGATTTGTACAATTCCCGGTATTGATCTGGTTAATTATATCCTCGCAATCACTGCCCACAAGAGTAAGCGAGACCAGCATTAATGCTGTAATGATGCGAATTGTAACAACTTTGCTCATTTTTTTCATAGATTATAGTTTAATTTGGTATAAATATAATTATTCATTCGTTAATTCACAACCAGTTATACAATTAATTACAATTTTTCGGCGAACACACTGTTTACAATCCCCAAAAAATTATTTTTTGTTTTCATTATCCTGAAACCGCATTTTTGCAGAATTTCGGAGTATTCAGCAATATTTATAAAATTATCAACTGATTCAAACAAATAGCTGTAAGCATACTCGCTGTTAGCCATTTTGTTACCGATCTTTGGCAGTACTTTTTCAAAATACAGCCTGAACGATTTATTTGCTATATTTGCCTTTAATGGCTTAAACATTTCAATTGTTACAAATTTACCGCCGGGTTTTAAGACCCGCGCTATTTCACTTATACATTCAGTAAGGTGTTCAAAGTTCCGTACACCAAACCCAATACCACAAAGATCAAAATACCCTGATTTGAATGGCAAATGCTCAGCCTCAGTTTTAACAGGCTGATTGATATCATTCGGAAGTTTTACCTTATCAATCTTGAGCATTTCCAGCGATAGATCACCTGAAAATACTCTTTTTGGCTTCAGATCAAGGAATTCCATACCAAGATCACCCGAGCCGGAAGCAAGATCAAGGATATTATCATAGCTGTTTGATATTGAAGTGAGATATTTTACAGCGCCCCTGCGCCAGCGGTTATCCTGGTAACCACTGAGTAAATGGTTGAGCCTGTCATAGGTAGGTGATATCTCATCGAACATGTTACCTATGAATTGTTTATTCTTTGTATATTTCATAAAATGACTTTACGGGATTGATGCATCACTAACGTTCTTCGTAAATAAATTATTATTTGAATCTAAGAGATGTAATTGGATTAAGTCTTGATGCCATGTAGGAAGGAATTACTGTCACCAAAACACTTAACAGCACTGCAATTAAGGTAATTACGATGCCTGTATTAATATCAATTTCCAGCGGTACCGCTGACATATAGTATATTTCAGGTATCTTCACAAGATTGTATTTCAACTGAAGGAAACATAAGCCGTATCCCAGAATATTACCTGAAATGATCCCTGCAAGTGATATCAGCATTCCCTGAAAGAAGAAAATGAAGGTAATATCAGTATTTTTTGCGCCCAATGACTTCAGAATACCAATTGTCTCAGTCTTTTCAAGAACAAGCATCAGCAAAAACCCAATTATGTTTATTGCCGCCACTATTATGATTAACCCTAAAACTATGGGGATGGGTTCTTTTTGCAGCTCAACCCATGTGAAAAG
>CAZQYL010000088.1:7632-9267 GCA_964597425.1 uncultured Ignavibacteriales bacterium
GTATTTGTGGCTGATGGAATCCCAACGGTCGCAATTATGAATATTTTACTGCCAACGGTGATATTCAGCTTACCCGCAAGTTTATTTCCAACAATAATGTTTGAAACACTCGAATCAACCAGGCCAAGAGTACCTATCCCCTGCACTATCTTCCTTTGTTTGGAAAATATACTGTCTTCGTTCCTGACTCCTTTTATTATAATGCCCTCTGTACGGTCTTTAAACTTAATTACAGCCTCACGCTGCACAAACGGGTGCGCTTCTTTCACAAAAAGATCGTTTGCGGTATCTTTTAGCTGCGTTATAACAGCATTATAATCCGCTATTCCCTCTTTTTTGAAAGAAGTAACCTGAATATGGGATGAAAGGGATATGGTCTTTTCGGTGATCTCTTTTTCAAAGCCGCCCAATACGGATACTGCGATAATTAATGCCGCTACGCCAATGGCAATCCCCGCAACTGATATAGTTGTAATGAAGGAAATGAAGCTCGATTCCTTTTTAGACCTTAAAAATCTCTTTGCTAGGAAAAAGTTTGCCAATTAGAGCTTAAGTTATTTATTTAAAATTCCATTAAGTAGCTTTTTATAAATTCCTGAATATTGCCGTCCATCACTCCCTGTGTGTTACTTGTTTCATGGTCAGTCCTGTGATCTTTCACCATGTTATACGGATGGAAAACGTATGAACGGATCTGGCTTCCCCACTCAATCTTCTTTTTAGAGCCTTCGATCTTATCAAGCTTAGCCTGTTCTTTTTCCTTTTCAAGCTGGTAAAGCTTGGATTTCAGCATCTTCATAGCATTTGCGCGGTTCTGGTGCTGTGAGCGTTCATTTTGGCACTGTACAACTATGTTTGTGGGTATATGCGTTATCCTGATGGCTGTTTCTACCTTATTCACGTTCTGTCCGCCTGCGCCGCCGCTTCTGAAAGTATCAACGCGTATTTCAGCAGGATTTATCTCAATTTCTATGTTATCATCAACAACCGGATATACAAATACAGCTGCAAATGAAGTATGCCGCTTTTTATTGGCATCAAATGGTGATATCCTTACAAGTCTGTGAACGCCGTTTTCGGCTTTCAGGTAACCGTAAGCATATTGCCCGTGAACTTCGATAGTCGCACTTTTTATACCTGCTCCGTCACCTTCCAGCAAATCTACAATTTCAGCCTTAAAACCCTGCTTTTCGCAGTATCTAAGATACATACGCATAAGCATTTGCGCCCAATCCTGCGCTTCAGTACCTCCGGCACCCGAATTGATGTTCAATATGGCGTCGCGCTTATCATCTTCATCGCGAAGCATATTTTTGAACTCAACGTTTTCGACTTCAACTGTGAGTTTTTCAATGTCTTTTTCTATTACTTCCTCAAGGGTTATATCGGTTTCTTCTTCTGCTAATGTGATTATTGATTCAAGGTCGCTATACTTTTTTTCCAGGTTTTTCCATAGATCTATCCATTCATTATGACGGGTTATTTCCTGCAAAACTTTCTGTGCTTCGTTGTTATCATCCCAAAAGTTCGATTCTTGGGATTTTTCCTGCAATGATGAGACCAATGCCTGCTTCTCATCTATTTCAAAGGAACCTCCTTAGGTTATCAACCCTTGTCTTAAGCTTTTTTAATTCT
>CAZQYL010000089.1:0-5818 GCA_964597425.1 uncultured Ignavibacteriales bacterium
CTGCAAGATTGCTTATGAACACAGCTTCAAGGCCAAGCTTAAACACAAGTATTAAAACCAGGTTTAATGCAACATTAACCGAAATATTTACAAGCTTTATAGAAGCAAATACTTTAGCTTTATTCTTAAGCCTTAAGTAAGCGAAGGGAATGAGCGCAAGCGCATCAAAGAACAGTATGAATGCGGAATAAATAATAATTGATTCATCCTTCACCCCTATTAAAGCAGCTATGCTGCTGTGGAATACCAGTATTAACCCGGATATTACAAAACTGTTTGCGGTAATAAATATAAACGGATGAGTGAAGTTCTGTTTTTCATCACCAACTTCCTTTGCCGAGGCAAAGCGGAAATAACCCGCTTCAAACCCGAAGGAATACACAATATTCAGGAAAGCTATGTATGCGAAAACTACCGCAACTACGCCGTACTCAGATGGCGGGAAAACATTGGTATAGAACGGAACGAGAATAAAATTCAGGAAACGGCCAATAATAGTACTTGTGCCGTATATCAGGGTTTGTTTGGAAAGACTTTTAATTTTATCGAGCATTCAGCTACAAATATAGCTAAAATAATGGTTTTTTATAAGTTGCTGGTAAAGGCAGTAAAAAACAGAACACAGATTGAACGGATACGACTGATTTTCACGGATTTTATCAGTGCTTATCCGTAAAATCTGCCACGACATTCACTTTATGAAAGTTGTTTTCTGTGTTCCATTTTTATGAGGATTGTTGGTGAAAAACACCAACAACGGGGGGGTGTTTTTTATTTTTTAGCGCCAATATACAAGTACGGAATACCATTATTGTAAAATGAATGAGGTTCAAATATCAGGTAAGTGACAGGATTCAAACAAAAAAGTATATGTGTACTAAAATGATTAGGACTATTGTAAGGAGCCATACCGATTTCCTTACTAACTTTATTCCCGTCCCAATGTAAAATGCCCATTCTTGAAGGCGGATCATAAATGTATTCGGAAGATGTTGCTATAAAAATGAAGTTTTGAAGTCCCATTCCACGGAACCCTCCAAATTCAGTAGTGCCTGCATCTGTAATTTTATTACTATAGCAAAAATATGTGCTAAATGAATTATTTGCGAAATTTTCAACACATAATGATTTTGGGCTGAAATTATATCTTAATCCTATTTTATTCCCATTAATCTCATTCAAAAAAGTAAAAGTATTTAAAATATATGGATTGCCGACGATCTCGAATGCTTTGACAAAACTAGTATCTATGAATTCATAGTAACCAGTATATAAAACACTATCTGACTGAAAACGCTCATAAATATATTCGAGCTTATTATTTGGAGATACATAAAAATGCATTGGGATCAGAAGCGGGTCATCATAGTTATAATAAGTCATTGATGCACCATCAAACTTAACGATACCATTTGGTGAACATGCCCAAATTTCTGAGTTATTGAATACACATCCTTTTATCCAGTATCCATTGGTACCCGTAATAACAATATTTGTCGGGTAAAATTCAAACCCTGCACCGTTAAACTTAATTATCGTGAGCCTGCTATCAGGGTAATGTTTTACACCAAAGATATAAACTTCGTTTTCAGATATTCCTTTAATATCACTTATAAAATAATCTCCTAAATTAAAACCGGATTGGATACCGTGGGATAGTTTAATAAGGAGCGCATCATAATAATTAATAAGAAAAATATTATTTGTATCTTTTGCCCATAAACCGGAAAAACCCTGTCCCTGGTAATTGACTTCGTAACTTCTCCAGTTAAACCTGGGCGGGTCGAATTCTACCTCATTCACCGTAACAGGATCATCTTTACAGGCAAAAAGGCAAACTGCAAATAAAACCAAAACAAACAGATTAATATTTTGCAAGAATTTTTTGGTGTTGATATTCAGGTCGGCAAATATCATAAATAATCTGATTTTTAAGTTATTCAAATATATATGTATAATTTCCACAAAGCAAATACAAAAACGCAAAACACTAAAAAACAGAACACGGATTTAACGGATTGGACCGATTTTCACGGATATTATCTGTGCTTATCCGTAAAATCAGCGTTATCAATGTTCTATTTTTATGAAAGTTATTGGTGAAAAACACCAGCAAATGCGTTAATTGGGTAACAAGCAATAAAAAAGCCCCGCATGCGGGGCTAAAAATGTAAAACTGTAATTTAAAATTATCTCCAGTTAATTCTTACACTGCCTGTAGTTAATTTGTAATCAAAGCAGTCATATACGTCAAATTCATATCTGCCTGCATCATAAAATGTGATCTTTTTCCAGAACCAAACCCAGTTCTTTTCTGTATCAACATAAACTGTGTTATCATATGCTCCGCCTTTGTAGATCTCAAATCTTACTGAACGGCATGCTATTTCATACGGAAGCCTTACGAGAACGTAAACATATCCGCCGCCTGAGCCGATGTTGAATGTTGAGCTTTCTGTTATAGGATAACCGTCATCGGTTACGCCTTCGCAGAAATAAATTGACTGTGCGTTTGAGCTGCTGCTGATAAGCAGAAGTGCAACTGCGAACAGTGCTGAGGTGAGTAATTTTTTAATCATTATGTTAAATGATCCTTTCCTTCTGATTTATGTTTCTTTTATATATAATACCCTTATTAATAATCGAGCCGTAAAATCAATACAGGCATCTCAGTGAATGAGATGCCTGCAAAAGAATTCCGCTTATATTATTTCATTGAAATTTTTACTTCGCCTGAAGCTACCGGTGTTCCGTCCGGTTTCATTGCAGTAACTTTGTAGTCGCCTGCTGAATAGAATGTATGGAATTTATCGAAGAAGATATAATCCCAGTCAGGCTGTACATCAAATTTTTCTGTGGCAATAATTTTTTCGCTTGGTCCAAGCTTTGTTATTCTGAGCTCAAGTTTGCCAACGCCAATCTTCTTGCCGGTACCTCTCATATCGATCATACAGGTAAAATATCCGCCGTTTTTCCCGATAATGAATTCATCAGATTTGCCTATTTCTTTGCCTCCTGTGTATTCTTCACAGAAATAGAGCTTAATGTCACTTGATGAAGTTTCTTCCTTCTTTGTATCATCGGTCTTTCTTTCGTCAGACTTTGTATCTTCCTTCTTCGTATCCTCTTTTTTTGTGTCCTCTTTCTTATCTTCCTTCTTATCATCTTTGTTTGAGCTGCATACATAGCCAACCGCAAACATAACCATTAAAGCAATTAAGAACTTTAATTTGTGGTTGTTTAACATTTTGTTTTCTCCTTTAGAAAAGTTAGTTTGTGTAGATATGATTTAAAAATCAGTGTTTGCCCCAAATGTTGTTTTATTAGAAATGCCTTAAACCTGAAATGCCTGATTTAGATAGGATTTCAAGTCAAAATTATGCATTTTTTGGAAAATAATCAATAATGAATTGTAACTAATAGTAATTTAATTATTTTTCAAAATTCCAGCGAAAAATCGCAGGAATTGTATGAGTGCGTTAAAGCACCCAATGAATAGTAATCTACCCCTTTTTTCTGATATTTAGCGAAATTTAAGGCATTTATCCCGCCTGAGAGCTCAATTTTAAACTTATTTGTCTTAAGCAGCTTTATTGCCTTTTCAAGGTCCCTTGGCTTAAAATTATCCAGCATCACTATTTCTGCCAGTCCCCTGCCGTATTTTATTACGAGATCGAGCTCTTCAAAAGTTTTTACTTCAATTTCAAATTTTTGTTTCAGCCTGTAGGGGATTTTTTTTCTAATCAGTGCGTCCATAGTATTTGCCATACCGCCAAGCGCTTCGATGTGGTTGTCTTTTATCATAACTGCACTAGCCAGGCTTAGCCTGTGGAAATCTCCCCCGCCTGTTTTAACCGCGGCGGCTTCAAAGACCCTGAAATTAGGTGTGGTTTTGCGGGTGTGCAGTATTTTAGAATTTTTATCTTTCAGCAGTTTTACAAAACTGTTTGTCATAGTCGCAATACCGCTCATACGCTGCAGAAAATTGAGTGCGGTTCTTTCTCCTCTTAAAAGCACACTGCGTGATGCGGTTACTTCAAGTACTTTCCTGCCCTTTTTTATCCTGTCTCCATCAGCCGCAAATGATTTGAACTTTACACTTTTATCAATGAATCTGTAAGTCTTTCTAAAAATATCAAGACCCGCCAGAACACAATCCTGTTTACATAACAGAATTGCATTAAGCTTCTTATCTCCGGCTTTGCCTTTTAACAACAGACTTGTAGTAACATCGCCGGTAATTTTATCCTCAGCGATAGCCTGCTTTATCTTTGAATCAATTTCTCTGCTGTATTTATTATAATATTCTTTCAGTTCCATCATCATCTGTTTTTTGATTCTACGTAACATTTAAGGCTTTCCAAATTGCTTACTCCATCCGGAAGGATGGCATCATCAATTAACAATAACGGTATACCTGAATCAACCGGGTACTTTGCACCGCAGTTGGTACATTCAAGATACTCACCCTTTTGAACCAGCGGATGCTTTCCGATCGGGCAAACAAGGTCTTCTATGAATTTAATTTCGCTCATATAATTTATATAAAATGCGGACCCACTATTTCCATAAAATCTTTCGGTGGACGCACGGGCTTCATTGTGACAAGGCTTATAAATGAATGCACAGTATAACCTGTTACAATGAGTCTTTCGTTCACGAAAAGCTCGTAATCGATCTTCACCCTAACTCCGGGTTTGGTTTGCAGGAGAGCTTTTATAGTTACGATATCATCATACTTTGCTGTTGATATATAATTGGCATGCGCTTCAATCACAGGCAGCCCGTAATTGAGCTTTTCTAGCTCAGTATACGGATAACCCAGCTCACGCAGTAGCGTATTCCTGCCCGCTTCGAAGTACTCCAGGTACCTTCCGTTATTTACAATGCCCATATTATCGGTATGTGCATATAGTACCCTTATATTTATCTCAGATTTTATCATTGAATAATTTTAATCCCGTAACGAAATTTGTTAATAGATCATTTGAAATTCTGTTTTGAAATCAAATGCACATTTATCAGTGAAAATCCGCTTTATCAGTGTCATCAGTGTTCCATATAGTTCTGCAATCTCCTGTTATAACCTCACCCCCCAGCCCCTCTCCTAAAAGGAGAGGGGTGTCAATCATTTGCAGTTTTGGCTCTCCCTCTCCTCACAGGAGAGGGAGACGGAGGGTGAGGTCAACGTCTAAAATATCTTGCCCGGATTTAATATATTATTCGGATCAAAAGTCTTTTTGATCTTCCGCATAAGCTCAAGCTCCGCTTCTGCAATGGCAATGGGCAGGTATGACTTCTGCGAGTATCCTATGCCATGCTCCCCGGATATCATTCCACCAAGCGATACGGTAAGCTCAAAAATTTCGCGTATGGCTTTATCAAGATTCTCTTCCCAGCTTTTTTCATCAAGCTTATCTTTTAATATATTCACATGAATATTACCGTCACCTGAATGGCCGTAGCATATTGTTGTAATGCCGTAGCGCGCTGATATTTCCTTTACTCCACGTATAAGCTTTGTCATGTTTGCGCGGGGCACTACGGTATCTTCTTCTTTATAGGCTGAAATTGATTTCACAGCTTCGCCAATACCGCGCCTTAGCGACCATACATCCTGAACCTTCTGTTCATCTTCGGCAAGAACCATATCAAGCGGGTTGAACTCTTCAACAACTTCTGCAATCTGCTCAATATCTTTATCAAGCAGTTCCGGATAGTTGCCGTCAACCTCTATAAACAACTGCGCTTCGGCATCGCTGTTAGGGAATTTTTTATTTTGCCGCTCTTCTGCAGCCCGGACAGCGGCTTTTTCCAT
>CAZQYL010000089.1:5918-9125 GCA_964597425.1 uncultured Ignavibacteriales bacterium
GCCCTGGGACCCCCGGAACACTCCGCAAGGTTACCGCCAAGGTGACACGAACCCCTTGAAGCCGGATCCGGCGGGTAGAATAACCCCAGCTTCTCAACTTCTTCCTGAAATATCTGGGTTATTACACCCGGCTGAACAGTTGCCTGAAAATTCTGTGTATCTATATCAAGTATCTTATTAAAGCGCACCATACTCAGGCATATTCCGCCATGGATGGTCAGAGCGCCGCCTGAGAGTCCAGTGCCGCCGCCCCGTGGTGTTACGGGTATGCTGAATTCATTAGCCAGTTTGAATATCCCTGAAATTTCCTCAGCCGCCTGCGGCTTAACTACAACTTCCGGAGGAAAGCTCAGGTCTTCAGTCTCATCAACTGAATGCAGATTTATTGACTCTTCATCAAATAAAACATTTTCCTTTCCAACAATGCCGGAAAGTTTATCAAGAATTTCGGGGGTTACTTTATTGTACAATTTATAATTTGGAATTAACTGTTTTATGTATGGCAAGCAGCTTTTTAAGAAGGACTTCTATTTTATCAAGTTTCAGCATACTGCTTGCATCGCTTAATGCTTTTGCGGGGTTGGGGTGAGTTTCAATAAATATGCCATTTATTCCGACTGCTATGGCTGCCTTAGAGAGCGGTTCAATATATTCAGGGTTACCCCCTGATACGCCCGCATTCTTGGATGGCATCTGTACGGAGTGCGTTGCATCAAATACAACCGGGCAGCCAAAGGACTTCATGATTTCAAGAGAGCGCATATCAACCACAAGATTATTATATCCAAACGTCGTACCGCGCTCGGTCAGCATAATTTTATTATTGCCTGCAGCCTTTACTTTGTTTACCTGGTAAACCATATCATAAGGTGAAAGGAACTGCCCTTTTTTGATATTTATAATTCTACCTGTTTCAGCGGCTGCTTCCAGAAGCTCACTCTGGCGTGAAAGGAATGCAGGTATCTGAAGCACGTCAACATATTCAGCCGCAATTTCCGCTTCAACTTCGGAGTGTATATCGGTAAGTACCGGAATCGCAAGCTTCTCCCTGATGTTTCCAAGTATATCAAGTGATTCCATTACGCCAATTGAACGGAATGATGAACCGCTTGTGCGGTTAGCCTTTTTATATGATGCTTTGAAAATAAAAGGAATTTTAAGCCGTAAGGTTATATCTTTCAGTCTTTTAGCTGTATCCATACACAGCTTCTGTGACTCAACCACGCACGGACCTGCAATTAAAAAAAGGCCTTTGCTGTTACTTAAATTGTAGGATTTACTGCCGTTGCTGATAATAATATCGTGTTTGGCAGGCTTAACAGCTTTGGTTTTTCCGCGTAATGTTGTCTTCAAGTTTTTTGAGATTTAGGAACAAAATTAAAGATTATTAGTAATTTTAACAACGCATTTTATTATGCAAATCAATATCAACAAGTGGTTGTAACCTCTTGTTTGTGAACAGAATTCGCCCTTATATAGGGATTGATTTTGCAAACATAGTTTATTAAAATGATAACATATTTTATAATCACAGCAGGCAACATGAAAAAACTCATAATATTAACAGCCTTTCTTGCAGTTACAGCATTAACTTTCTCTCAGGGGGCAGATTCACTTGCGCCAAAAGTGAAAATTAAAAAAGAACCACAGAACAACTGGTCAATAAATCTTTCGTTTTCAGATAACGGATTCGGACTGGGCGCGACAAAGTATTTTGAACTCTCCAGGGATATTTCACTTCAGACCGGAGTCTTCTTTTCCGGGGCGAAGGATGACAGGGAGTTTGACCAAACGGATATTTTCGGTAATTCCGTCACCCCATTTAAGGTTAACAGGTTGTTTATGTTCCCGGTAATGAATATCGGTTTACAATACAGGCTTTTCCGCGATGATGTTACTGATAATATGCGGCCGTTTGTGAATTTTGGTGTTGCCCCTGCGGCGATAATGTACACTCCTTATAAGGAATCATTTTTCAGCAGTTTTAAATACGCAAAGGCAAAGTACACAGTTGGGTGGTATGTGGGGATCGGTCTTGATTACCTGACAAACCGCAGATCAGGACTTAGCTTTAATTTGCGCTACTATTACCTGCAATTGTTTGGAGAAGGAATCCAAAGTTTATCAACTGCCGAAATGAAGAACTTTGGCGGAATATATTTTGTGTTCAGCTATAATTTTTTGAAGTAGGATAAGTTTTCTTGTTGTTGCTGAACTTCCTCTGCTGTCGCAAAGTAAGTCGTGCAACACCAAAAAAGGGTGGAAAACAAAAGGGGCAATAGCCCCTTTTTAATTTATTTGTTTTTTTACTTTTTGAAATCAAGTGAAACTTGATTGAAATCCGGCTCTGCCGGATGCCACTAATTTAATTCATCCGTCAAAGCAGGATCTCTTAAGTAACTTCGTTACTTAATCAGTCTGCTAAGGCAGATTTCAAAAATGATTTCATCATTCTATCAACTTATCAAACTCCGCTTCATCAATCACTTTTACGCCCAATGATTCCGCTTTCTTAAGCTTGCTGCCGGCTTCAGCTCCTGCCAGTAAATAGCTTGTTTTTTTGCTGACAGATGACGCCGCTTTGCCGCCGAGCGTTTCGATCAGTTCTTCAACCTCTTCGCGCTTGTACTTTTCAAGTGTACCCGTTACAACAAATGTCAGACCCTCCAGCTTGTTCGAGGAATTTGCAGTCACTTCCATTTCGAAATTAAGGCCCGCTTTGCGAAGCTTATCAATCATTTGCAGGTTACTTTTTGTGTGAAAGAAATCGAACACACTCTCAGCAATCCTGGGACCGATCTCGTGAATGCTTTCAATTTCTTCTTTTGTGGCTGAAATAATTTTATCAACACTTTTAAAATGTTTCGCAAGCACCCTTGCGGTTCTGTCTCCAACGTGCCTGATACCGATCGCATAAAGTACTTTTTCAAACGGCCGCTCTTTCGAGCGCTCAATTGAGCCCAGAATATTATCAATGCTTTTATCACCAAAGCGTTCAAGTGATTTAAGCTCTTTGACTTTGCCCTTAAGCTTATAAATATCCGTAATATCCTTTAAATAACCCAGCTGAATAAATTTTTCGAGTATCTGGAATCCCAGCCCTTCAATATCCATTGCCGTACGTGCTACAAAGTGTTCCATCCTGCCCTGCACCTGCGCCGGGCAAAGTGAGTTTGTGCAGTAATGGTTCGCCTCGCCTTCGGGTCT
>CAZQYL010000090.1:0-9072 GCA_964597425.1 uncultured Ignavibacteriales bacterium
TAATTATGTGAACAGCGAGTGGACACATTATGATACCGAACTTGATAATGCGTTAAGGACTGTAAATAAAACCGGACTTACTGATCTTACTTTGTTTGCACTGGATGATTATGATGACCCGATGCCCGTCCAGCTCGAGTCATTTACTGCATCTCTTTCCGGGAGAAATGTCATACTAAACTGGAAAACCGGTTTTGAAATTAACAACGCCGGCTTCGAAATTGAACGCAGGTCAGAGTTTGATCTTAAATGGAAAAAAATTGGATTTGTGCAGGGGAACGGTACTGTAAACAGCCAAAGTTCATACAGCTACTGTGACCAGGGATTAAATACCGCCAAATATAATTACAGGTTAAAACAGGTAAACTATAACAATAGTTTTGAATACTTCATGCTGAATAGCGATGTTGCTGTTGGCAAACCGGTTAATTATGATATTTCGCAGAACTATCCCAACCCGTCAAATCCAAGCTCACAAATAAACTTCCAGGTACCCGCTGATGCAAATGTTACACTGAAAGTATACGATATCCGGGGAAGGGAAGTGAAAACCCTGATAGATAGTTATATGGCAGCCGGGTATTACTCTGCCCAATTTGACGGCACAAATATTGCAAGCGGCATATATTTCTACAGGCTGAATGCAGAAGGCTTTTCAAAAACATTAAAACTTATACTAGTAAAATAATTTTTTTATAATCATACGGAGTAAAATACAATGAGACCTTTATTTAATATTAACAGCACCTTCAGCAAATGCCTGATGTCGGTACTTTTCTTAACAGGCTGCCTCGTTCCGGCTAACCTGGTTGCCCAGTATAGTCCTGCTTCTAGTGACCTGTGGTGCATGGAGTTCTTTGATGAATTGCATGGCATAACTATCGGCGGTTCAGGAACAATCAAACAGACAACAGACGGCGGACTAAGCTGGATAGATAAAACAAGCGGTACAGTTAATACACTGAAGAAAACTGCAATTTTGACTGATGATGAAATTGTTGTGGTTGGTTTAGACGGTACTATTTTAAAAACCACTGACCAGGGGGAAACCTGGACAGCAAAAACTTCGGGCGTGAATCTTGACCTTTACGGAGTATCTTTTGGCGGCAGACTTTCTGAAACCGGAATAGCAGTGGGCGATAACGGTACTATACTGAGAACAACAGACCAGGGTGAAACATGGACTTCAGTTACGATGGATGTTAACATTCCCAAACAGGTTAATTACCGCTCTGTTGCATTTGGCAGTGAAAACAATGGTGTGATTGTCGGGCAAAACGGCGCAATACTTCTTACTTCAAACGGGGGACTTTCATGGTACAGTTCTCCATCCTGCGTTCCCAATGCAAATTTTGTATTTGCAATAATGGTTGATGAGAACACTGCATTTGTTACCGGAAACAATGGTACTATCATTAAAACTACAAATATGGGCGAGAGCTGGGAAAGCATAAATACCGGAGTAAACAACACTCTTTACAGGATACGTTTTGCCGATGACCAGAATGCAATTTCTGTTGGTACTGAAGGTACCATCCTTGTTACTACAGATGGCGGTTTATCTTGGTTAAATGAATCAAACGGAATGTCAAATGATCTTAATTGCCTGTACGTTGTAGATAACCTGGTATCATACACAGGTGGAACGGACGGAATAATACTGAAATCTACAAATGGCGGTATAACCTGGTTTCAGCAAAGTGAAAATCCTTCAACTGGGAAAGATGCTGAAACAAATAATCCTGGTTTGACAGTTTATCCTAACCCCTCAAATCCGAATTCAGTAATAAGTTATTCGGTTTCTGAACTCTCATTTGTTTCGATCAGGATATATGATATTCTGGGTAAAGAGCTTGACCTGGTTGTGAACGAAATACACAACAAGGGCAGCTATTCAGTTTCCTTCGATGGAACTAAACTTTCAAGCGGCATGTATTTCTGTAAATTGATAATGGAAAATGATAATGGCATCACCGCTAAAACGATGAAGATCATTTTAGTGAAGTAAAGGTAAAATAAGAAGCGGGCGTTTATTCTATAGCGCCCGCTTTTTTTATTTCACTTTCTTATACCTGTGGCAATCAATTAAATGATCATTCACCATTCCTGTTGCCTGCATATGTGCGTAACAAATAGTTGAACCTACAAATTTAAATCCATCCTTAATTAACTGCTTGCTCATTGCGTCAGATTCTGCTGTTCTTGCAGGGAGCTCACTCAAAGATCTCCACTCATTCTTTTTAACTTTCCCGCCGGTGAACTGCCATAGGTAATCAGTAAATGAACCGGTTTTATCCTGAATATTCAAATATGCTTTTGCATTGGTTATTGTTGCCGCAATTTTCAGCCGGTTCCTTATAATGCCTGCGTCATTCAGCAATTTCCGGACTTTGCTGTCAGTATATCGCGCAATTTTTTGCGCATTAAATCCGTCAAACGCTTTCCTGAAGTTTTCGCGTTTGTATAAAATTGTCCTCCAGCTCAAACCCGCCTGGAATCCCTCGAGTATAAGGAATTCAAAAAGTTTATCATCATCCCGAAGCGGTACGCCCCATTCTTCATCGTGATACTTCATATATAACGGGTCACTTCCGCACCAGGGGCAGCGTATTATTTCTTTTGGCATGATATTTTCTGTATGATGCACAGGTAATTTTTCCTGTGCAGTTAATAAATTATTCAAAATTATTAACTATTATGTAAAAAGCCAAATCATTAAATTTGCAGCAACATGGAACTGTTCAAAATAGGCTTTATTACCGTAAATTTAATTGATATAATTGATATAATTATAGTCACTTATATATTTTACAAGCTCTACCTTGTAATGCGCGGTACTATTGCCTCACAAATATTCCTTGGATTAACGCTTATAATACTTGCCTCTTTAATTGCACAGACATTTAACATGAAATCCCTCGGCTGGATATTCAGCCGGTTGACCGATATCTGGGTCATTGCATTTATTATACTATTCCAGCCGGAAATACGAAGGCTGCTGCTGGTAATTGGCAGAACAAGGATAGCGCGGTACTTCCTGAAGATTAATGCCAGTGAAACTATAAACGAAATTGTTGAAGGTTTAAGTGAGCTTAAAGAGCGTAAACAGGGAGCATTGGTTGTAATATCAATGGGCGACAGGCTTACTAGTTTTGTTGAAACAGGCGAACAGCTTCAGGCTAAGGTCAGCAAAGAATTACTCATTTCGATATTCAGCACAAAATCACCCTTGCATGATGGAGCTGTGATTATAAACAATAACATAATTGAAGCGGCGCGCTGCATTTTACCATTATCTTCAACAGAGAAGATAGGTACCCGTAAGCTGGGTACACGCCACCGGGCAGGACTCGGTGCCTCAGAAGATGTGAATGCTATGGTCATAATTCTTTCGGAAGAAACAGGCGGTATTTCGATTGCCGAAGACGGCAAGCTGAAATTTGTTAATTCCATGGATGAGCTTAAGAGGGAAATGAAAAAAGAACTTGAATCCACGGACGTTAAAGAAGAAGTTAAGGAAATATTCGAAGAAATGGATGAGGAGTAGTACCTATGCTTTTGCTTGAAGAAGAAAAAAGAAAACTTGTAGAAGGTTTATGGAGCAAAGGCATTAAAGATGAAAGCGTGCTGAAAGTCATATACGATATCCCCCGCGAAAAATTTATTTCTGATGCATTAAGGAAATTTGCATATGATGATAATGCCCTGCCAATTGAATGCGCGCAGACAATTTCTCAGCCTTTTACTGTTGCTTATATGACTCAGGTTATGGCAATTAAACCCGGCGATAAAATTCTTGAAATAGGCACAGGTTCCGGCTACCAGGCTGCAGTTTTGTGCAAGCTGGGAGCAACAGTATATTCTGTAGAAAGAATTGAGAAGCTATATGAAAACGCTTCAGTTCTGCTTCCGGAACTGGGCTTTGAAGTAAATTTAAAGCTTGATGACGGTACACTTGGCTGGGAAGAAAACGCACCGTTTGATAAGATCATCGTTACAGCAGGCGCGCCGGATGTTCCGCACCATTTGGTTGAACAGCTTAACATCGGCGGCAAGCTTGTAATACCGGTTGGCGACCAGCAGACACAAAGATTGCTTGAAATAACCAGGACCGAAACAGGGATCGAAAAGAAATTTTATGATTACTTTAAGTTTGTCCCTTTAATAGGGGCCGAAGGCTGGAAAGCTTAGGCAGTACTATGGCAAAGCCAAAAGTCATAGTAATAACAGGACCCACAGCTTCAGGAAAAACAGCCCTTGCTTTAAAGACTGCACAAAATATTCAGGATAAAACAGGTAAAGAAGTAGAAATAATCTCTGCTGATTCACGGCAGGTATATAAACATATCCCAATTACAACAGCACAGCCTACGCTGGAAGAATTAAGCAGGTTCAAACATCATTTCGTAAATACACTTGAGCTTGAAGAAGAATTTAATGCAGGCGAGTTCGGCTCGCAGGCAAGAATTTTGATCGATAAGTTGTTCAGTGAAGGAAAAATTCCACTGGTAGTAGGCGGCAGCGGATTGTATGTAAATTCATTTGTTTACGGATTTTTCGAAATTGGAAGTGATGATAAACAGCTTACTGAAAAGTTTAAAATTAAGCGTGATGAAATTTACAAACTTAAGGAAGAAAAAGGTTTTGATCATTTACTGGATGAGCTGAAAAAGCATGATGAAGTAACTTTCGCCCGGATGAAGGAAGTTAAAGAGCGTCGTGTAATACGCGCGCTGGAAGTTTTTTATGTTACCGGAATCCCGATATCACAGCACCAAAGCCATAAAATTGAAATAAATTTTGATGCTGAAATGTACGGTATCCAAATGGAGCGAAGCGTGTTGTATGAGAGGATCAACAAGAGAACTGATGTAATGTTAAGCAGCGGTATGATAGTAGAAATTGAAGCGCTAAAAGATATGAGTTACCATTATAAAACTCATAATTCATTGAACACAGTAGGTGCAAGGGAGATATTTGATTTCCTCGATGGATTGATTACAAAAGAGAGAATGACCGAACTTATCAAACAGAATACCCGCCGTTTTGCCAAACGGCAATTGACATGGTTCAGAAGAGATGAAAATATTAAGTGGATAGCGATGGATAATGAAATCAAAGTTTAGTCATAAGACTTCAGAAGTCTTATGACTAATCATAAAACCTCTTATTCAAATTCGTCATTTCTTTCAATAACGGGTGCGGACGGTAGCGGTCTTCGCCAAAATCACGCTGCAAAGCAGCCAGAATATTGTAAACCAGCTCAACTCCAAGCCTGTCAGCCCACTCCAATGGCCCAAAAGGGTAATTTGTACCCAGCTTCATTGCAGTATCAATATCTTCTTTCGAGGCAATTTGCTCACTGTAAACCTGCGCAGCTTCATTGATTATCATGGATACTATTCTTGGGAATATCAACCCGACCTTATCAGGTACTATTGAATAATTTACTCCTGCTTCACGTAAGAAATTTTCTGCATTTTTAAGTATTGCCGCATCTGTTATTTTTGATGGCGCAATTTCAATTCTTTTTGCTTTTGAAAATGTGTCATATAATCCAATGCCAATCAGTCTTGCGGGGTGTGCTTGCAGTCTGCATTGCTCTGATACCGATACACAAAGTGATGAAGTGAAGATGGGTATGGTATCGGGGGTTACTGATTCAATGTATTGCAGTTCTTCCGATTTTTCGTATTCCGGATAATTGGTTGTGTTAAAAATTATGCCGGCTTCTTCCGGATTCTGTGTGAATTCAGCTTTTCCGCTAAGGAATTCTATAATTTCGTTATTTATTGATTCCGAGCCTGATAAATAAACTTTAGTCATTTTATAATTGAATAATTCTGAATTAAAAGAAAAATTAGAAGCTCATTACCTGAACTACAGGCAAAAATTCTCATCAAAAGATCCTGTCTGGATGCTCCACAGGTTCAGCGATGAACGGGATATTGAGCTTGTTGGCTTAATTACAGCGGCTTATGCTTATGGCGCAGTTGATCAGATAAACAGGTTCATTAATGAACTTTTGCTGAAAACCGGTAATAAACCATACGAATTTACCATTAATTTTTCCAAACGTAAAGATAAAAAGCATCTTGAAGGTCTGTATTACAGGTTCAATTCCTGCTTTGATATTATCAATATGTTCATTTCACTGAACAAAGCGCTTGTTAGATCGGGTTCACTAAAGAACTTATTCCTTTCACATTATGAATCCTCGCAAACCAATATCATACCTGCGCTTGGCGGTTTCACTGATGAGCTTAATAAAAATATAATTAAAACTGATAACAGGTATTACCATTATCTTTTTTCAAATCCCGTGAATAACAGCACGTGCAAACGCATGAATTTATTTTTACGGTGGATGGTACGTAAAGATGATATTGATACCGGGTTGTGGAGCGAAATTCCGACTTCAAAGCTCATAATGCCGGTTGATACTCATATAGCCCGGATTTCGAAAAAGCTGGATCTGGTTAATAGGAAAAGTATCGATCTCAAATTCGCACTTGAGCTGACAGGTAGGCTGAAAGAGTTTGATCCGGTTGATCCTGTGAAATATGATTTCGCTTTATGTCATATAGGTATTGATAAAAAAGATTTTTAACACTGATTCGTCATAATATTAAAGGCTATACTTGGGTGTTAGTAACTATAAACATTAATTCTTATTTTACAACTCTCAATAAAAAAGCATTTCCGGAATTCTTCTAAATATATATTATTTATGAAAATAGGTATTCTTTGTTATCCAACTTACGGCGGTAGCGGCGTTGTTGCTACCGAGCTTGGCATCGAGCTTGCTGCACGCGGTCACCAGGTACATTTCATTTCTTACAGTATGCCCATGAGGCTTAACATGGGATTTTCCGATAACATCTCATTTCATAAAGTTGAAATAGCATCATATCCATTGTTCGATTTTCCGTTATACAGCATTGCGCTTGCAAGCAAAATTGTTGAAGTTGCAAAATTCAACGGGCTTGATCTGGTTCACGCGCATTACGCAATACCGCATGCAACAAGCGCTTACCTTGCCCGCGAAATTATTAAGGAAGAAGTTCTTTCGAAGAAAAAAAATAACAGGAACATAAAGATCATTACAACACTTCACGGTACCGATATAACTCTTACCGGACTTGAAATAAGTTTTCTGCCCACAATGAAATTTTCTGTGCAGAAATCAGACGGTGTTACAGCTGTTTCAGAATTCCTGAAAACAAAAACACAGTCGCAGTACGAAATTACCAAAGATATTAAAGTAATACCAAACTTCATTAACCAGGATATATATAAGAAGATCGATAATACCGAAACCAAATGCCTGAAAGAAAAACTTTCAAAGAATGGTGAAAAGATACTGGTTCACACCTCAAACTTCCGTCCTTTAAAAAGAGTAGATGATGCCATAAAAGCATTTAAGATCGTGAATGATAAAATACCTTCAAAACTATTATTAATTGGTGATGGACCTGAAAGAAGTAAATGCGAGTACCTGGTAAAAGATCTTGGTTTGGTAGATAATGTAAAGTTTTATGGTGAGCAGGAATCGTTTACCGAAATTCTTTCGGTTTCTGACCTGTTCCTTATGCCGTCACAATCAGAAAGTTTCGGGCTCTCAGCACTGGAAGCAATGGCATGCGGTGTCCCGGTAATTTCATCAAATGCAGGGGGATTGCCTGAGCTTAATCTGCACGGAGAAACCGGCTATATTGCCGAAATAGGTGATGTGGATAAAATGGCGGATTATGCAATAAGGCTTCTGGAAGACCCGAACAAGTATAAGATTTTTTCTGAAAATGCTCTGGATAGGGCTACCACACTGTTTTCCGCGGAGAAGATCATACCGGAGTATGAAAAATATTACGAGGAAATATTGGCTTCCTGATCAATTAAGCCGCTGAGCCTTTAGAGCATTTCTGCTTTTTCAATCAGCCATGCCTTGTGAGGCAGTAAACTTGCATCAAGCAGTTCGCTCTTAAGTCCCTTATTTATCCGCGAGTTTCCGCTTGCAGCCTTTGCCTTGAGAAGCTCCCTGTAGAAATTCAGGAATTTGAGATGATTATTCACTTCGTTTTTCCTTATTTTCTTATTGGAAGTTAAAAAATGCGAAAACGAATCAATGAGAGAATATGCTTCTTCAATATAGTTAAGTTCATAATAAAGTTTCAGCATAAGTACCTTTACTGGCATTTTTAGTCTGAAGAGTTTTAATTTTACTTTTGATAGGGACGCAAGTGATCTTTCAAATTGCTTTTTGTTGAAGAACAGCTCCGCAAATGAATACGCTGTCATATCCTCTGAGTATTCAGGGGATATCTGCTCGCCATACTTCCGCAAAAACTCCGCAGCCCAGCCGCTTTCATTCAGCTGCAGAGCAGTCTGGAATATTATGATAAAATTATTCACATCCATATACTGCGCCGTATATGATGTATACAGGTCAAGAGATGCTGCTCTTTTTATGATCTCGAAGTTTATCCTCTGGTATTTATCATCATCTATAGCTGTTCTTTTCCTGTTGCAGCATGTTGCAAGCATCAAATGCAGGTTCTGCAGTTCGTTCTTCCCGAAAAGCTCCGAGTACTTTCCGACATAGTCATTCATTTTATTGAAGTATTTTTCATCCTTATCTTCCAGAACTGTTATCATGAAACAAAGGTATATCTTTAGTACTTTTATCAACCTTTCGTTTTCGGCTACCTTTATCCCTTTAGCTTCATTTCCTTCTATATATTCCAGGATCTTCTTATAATTGATATTCTTAAGGTATTCAAATACAATGTTATCCTTCAAGGGCAGATTGTATGTATGGCTTACCTGATGCAGTATCTGGTATATGTGTGAGAGTTCCACAAACGAACTGAAGAGCTGAAGCTCACCCTGTTCATATCTTTTTTCAATGATAGGTTCCTGAATGTTTGAAAGAAAATATAACTGATGCCATATCAGGGTAATATCTTCCTTATTGTAAATGTACTCTCCGCCTATAAGATTATCCTTATCGAGAGAGCTTTCAAGTGCCAAAAGATTTTTGCCTGCCAGCCCGAATAATCTTCTTTCAGTCAT